>DAOMOV010000028.1:0-13868 GCA_035444505.1 Terrimesophilobacter sp. | reverse complement strand
GGGGCGGTGCACAGGATTTCTGAGGCACCGCACGCTCCAGGCGGTAAACGGAGCCTTCCGCGCACGGCACCTCAGAAATCCTGCGCCCCTTCGCGTGCCGGAACACGCTCGCGTGTCGGGCGTTTTTCGTGACGCAGTGGCACCACAGGCACTAAAGTCTGGGAACACGAGACTGACAGATGCCTCGTCACAAGATGGGAGTTTTCATGGAATGGCTACTCGGAGTGGTCGGCGGTGCGCTCGGCGGTTGGGGCGCAGGAGCCGGCGTTAAGCAGAACAAGCTCGGCGGCATCGTCAACGCCGTACTCGGCGCGATCGGTGGCGCCGGAGGTTCCGCACTGGTGCAGAACTTCATGGCGGGCGGTGCCGGGCTGGACCTCGGCGCGATCGCCGGCAACCTCGTCGGCGGTGGGGTGGCAGGTGCTGTCTTGTCGACCATTGTCGGCCTCATCGTCGGGGCAATGAAGAAGAAGTAGAACTAACCCTCCGAGCCCGTCCCAAAGTTTCTGGGGCGGGCTCGTGCTTTATTGGGAGACGTGAGGCGCAGGATTTCGGGATACTGCACGCTTCAGGCGGTAAACGGAGCCTTCCGCGCACAGCATCCCGAAATCCTGCACCTCACTCACGCAATCGTGCACGGCATCTCGAATTCGCGTCGCCACACCTCGATGCGCAGCGAGGGTCGGAAATTGGAGGTGCCGCACGCTCCAGGCGGTAAACGGAGCCTTCCGCGCACGGCACCTCCAATTTCCGACCCTCGCGCAATATAAGAGGCTGGGTGAGTCAGGTTGCCGAGAGGGCCCCGCGTTGCCTACGCTCACTAGTAGCCGGCAACGATGCTGGTTGCGGGGCGGCACCCCACCAGGGCACGTCGCCTCACTGAAGTGGATCCGCTACCCACAAGCAATGCGGATCGCGACGGAAGGTATGCAATGGCGCGCTCGACGGCAGCCCCAGACATGAATGCGACCGACATTCTCAGCGAAGGCGACTTCATTCAACTCATAGACCCGCTCGGGTCGAGAGTCGCCAACCCCACGTTCGATCCACTCGTTGCAGACATCGATGATGCGCGGCTCCTCGGCTTCTACGAGGACATGGTCGTGGTGCGACGGATCGACTCGGAAGCGACAGCGCTGCAAAGGCAGGGCCAGTTGGCTCTGTGGGCACCGCTTCTCGGCCAGGAGGCAGCGCAGATCGGATCTGCCCGCGTGCTTGAGGCCGACGACTTCGTGTTCCCCAGCTACCGGGAGAATGCCGTCGCATACTGCCGCGGTGTTGAGCCGCACGACCTTCTTCGAATGTGGCGGGGCACGTCGCACGGCGGGTGGGACCCCGCGAAGGTGGGCATGGCGCTGCCCGCGATCATTATCGGCGCGCAGGCGCTGCACGCGGTCGGCTATGCGCTGGGGGTCAAGAACGAGGGTGCCCCGGGGGCGACGATCACCTACTTCGGTGACGGTGCGACGAGTCAGGGCGACATCAACGAGGCGATGATCTTTGCGGCGAGCTTCCAGGTGCCGGTGGTGCTGTTCTGCCAGAACAACCACTGGGCGATCTCGGAGCCGGTGAGTGTGCAGGCGAATCGGGCGATTGCTGATCGCGCACCCGGTTTCGGCATCCCGTCGCTGCGGGTCGACGGGAATGACGTTCTTGCGGTGCTTGCCGCCACGCGGCAGGCAATGGAGCGGGCGCGCAGCGGTGGCGGGCCGACGTTCATCGAGGCGGTCACGTACCGCATGGGCCCGCACACGACGAGCGATGACCCGAGCCGATACCGCTCGAAGGAGGAGCTGGAGGAGTGGGCGGCGAAGGACCCGATTCTGCGTGTGGAGCGGCTGCTGGAGGCATCCGGAGCCCTCACTGAGGAGGCTCGGGCGACGGTTCAGGCGAAGGCGGACGAGGTGGCCGCTTCGTTGCGCGCTGCGGTGATCGGCAGCGAGAAGCGTAAACCGCTGGAGCTGTTCGAGCACGTGTACTCGAGCCCGCACCCGCGCGTTCATGAGCAGCGGGAGCGTTTCGCCAGCTACCTGGAGATGTACGGAGAGGGTCACTGATGGCTGAGACTCTCACACTGGGTAAGGCGATCAACACGGGTCTGCGTCGTGCGATGGCGGACGACGACAGGGTGATGATTCTGGGCGAGGATGTGGGGGCGCTGGGTGGTGTGTTCCGCATCACTGATGGTTTGATCGACGAGTTCGGCAGCAAGCGTGTGGTGGATACGCCGCTGGCGGAGTCGGGCATCATCGGCACGGCGGTGGGCTTGGCGATGCGTGGGTTCCGCCCGGTGTGCGAGATCCAGTTCGATGGGTTCATCTACCCGGGGTTCGACCAGATTGTGGCGCAGGTGGCGAAGCTGCACTATCGCTCGGAGGGCACGGTGCGGATGCCGATCACGATCCGGGTGCCGTTCGGTGGCGGGATCGGTGCGGTGGAGCACCATTCGGAGTCGCCGGAGGCGTACTTCGCGCACACGGCGGGTCTGCGGGTGGTGAGCTGTTCGAACCCGCAGGATGCGCACTCTATGATCCGGCAGGCGATCGCGAGTGATGATCCGGTGCTGTTCTTCGAGCCCAAGCGTCGCTACTGGGCGAAGGGTGAGGTGGATGAGGAGTTCGAGACGATTCCCCTGGACCGTGCCCGCGTGGTGGCAGAGGGTTCGGATGTGACGCTCGCGGCGTACGGCCCGCTGGTGATGACGGCTCTGGATGCCGCGGTGGCGGCAGGCGATGAGGGCACGTCGATCGAGGTGATCGATTTGCGGTCGTTGTCACCGCTCGACTTCGACACGGTGGCGGCGTCGGTTCGCAAGACCGGTCGCCTGGTGGTGGCGCACGAGGCGAGTAAGAACGGTGGGGTCGGTGCGGAGCTTGCTGCGGGTATCACGGAGCGCTGCTTCAACTGGTTGGAGGCGGCCCCGGCGCGGGTGACGGGCTTCGATGTGCCGTACCCCCCGGCCGACCTGGAGGAGTATTTCTTGCCGGATCTGTCACGCATCCTGGACTCGGTCGACCGGGTGATGGGTCGCGAGCATTCGCAGTCCCGTTGGGAGGCGTGATGGCTCTCACGGTGTTCAATCTTCCCGATCTGGGGGAGGGTCTGACGGAGTCTGTGCTGGTGTCGTGGCAGGTCGCTGAGGGTGACACGGTGACGCTGAACCAGACGATCGCGGAGGTCGAGACGGCGAAGGCGCTCGTGGAGCTGCCGTCGCCGTTCGCGGGTGTGGTGTCGAAGCTGCACGTGGAGGCCGGCGCGACGGTGGATGTCGGCGCGCCGATCATCACGTTCGACACAGGCGGTGCGGATGCTGCTGCTCCGGCCCCTGCGGCGACGGAGAGTTCGGCGGCTGAGACTGCTGCGGAGTCGGAGGGTGAGCCGAAGCGGGAGCCGGTGCTGGTGGGGTACGGTGCTCCGGCGGATTCGGGTAAGCGACCGGCGAGGCGTGCGCGAAAGGGCGTGCCGGACGCGTCAGACGCACCGGTGGCCTCGGTGCCGCGCAGCGGCAGTCTCGAGACTCAGGTGGCCCCGGTGCCGCGCAGCGATCGTCTCGAGACCACCGCAACCGGTGCGCAAGCTTGCGCGCGATCTGAGTGTCGACATCAACACGGTGTCGGGCAGCGGACCGAAGGGTTTGGTGACCCGGGAGGATGTGGAGCACGCAGCATCCGGTCTTGCTGTTGCGCCCTCAGCGGAGGCAGCCCCGGTGCCGTCGGTGCCACTGGGTCAGATCGATGAGTCCCGGGTGACGCGCACCCCGATTCAGGGGGTGCGGAAGCACACGGCCACGGCGATGGTGTCGAGTGCTTTCACGGCACCGCACGTGAGCGAGTTTCTGACGATCGATGTGACGCCGACGCTGGAGCTGATCGAGACGCTGAAGCAGTCGAGTCAGTACCAGGGCGTGCGGTTGAACCTGTTGGCACTGGTGGCGAAGGCGGTGTGCATCAGTGTGGCGCGCAACCCCCAGGTGAACGTGCGGTGGGATGCCGCGGCGGGCGAGATCATCGAGTTCGGCTACGTGAACCTGGGGATCGCGGCGGCGACGCCGCGCGGACTGATGGTGCCGAACATCAAGGATGCGCACGCCCTTGACCTGCGCGGCATGGCTGAGGCTCTCGCCGCCCTGGTCGAGAATGCGAAGCTGGGCAGATCGAGTCCGGCGGAGCTGGCGGGTGGCACACTGTCGATCACGAACGTCGGTGTCTTCGGCATCGACGCGGGCACCCCGATTCTGCCGCCGGGCGAGGCGATGATTCTCGCCCTGGGCGCGGTGCGGCTGCTGCCGTGGGAGTTCAAGGGCGAGATCGCGCTGCGCAGCGTGCTGACGCTGAGCGTCTCGTTTGACCACCGGATGGTGGATGGTGAGCAGGGGAGTCGCTTCCTTGCCGACGTGGGCGCGATCCTTGCGTCGCCGGCGTCGCTGATTGCTCTCGTGTAGCTCAATCTGTGCCCTGATCGGGGAGTACCACGGGTCGTGCTCTCGGTGTAATGTTCGGATGCGCACCGGAATATCGGTGCAGTCGACTGGAGTGAACATTGGCCTCTGCAACTCGCACACTCGCGCTCGTAACCGTAGCCGTCATCGTTGGGGCGCTGGGCGTGTTCACGGCCGCGCCCGCGTACGCGGCCACGCACACGGTCTGTCCTGGGGGCACGTGTGACTTCACGTCGATTCAGGATGCCGTGGACGCTGCGGGCGCGAACGACACGATCACCATTGCCGCGGGCACCTACACGGAGCAGGTCATCTTCGATGACCTCGCTGACTCGGTCGAGTTGCTGGGCGCCGGCGTCGGCGCGACCATCATCCAGGCTCCTGCGACGCTTGTCCCTGAGCACACCTTGAATTCGGTGGTGGTCGTCAAGGGTGCTACCACTGATGTGGTGCTGCGGGATCTCACGATTGCCGGGCCCAGAAGCGGCGACGTTCTCGACAATGCTCTGCTCGTGGTCGACGGCGGGAGCGTCGACTTCCGCAACGGCGCGGTGGCGGACATCCGCGACAATCCTCTTTCTGGTGCGCAGCGCGGGCATGCCATCATGATTGGCACCAGTGCCGCCCATGGTGGCGCCTCGACGGGCTCCGCGATTCTTGAGAACCTGTCTCTGACGAACTACCAGAAGACGGGCCTGATCGTGCGGGCGGGCTCCGTTGTGGAGGTGCGGAACAGCAGTTTCGATGGCCGCGGCCTGAACTGCACGATCGCGACCAACGCCATCCAGGTTCAGGGTGAGGCGACCATTGAGGGCAACCACATTTTTGGTCACCAGTACGCGTCGGATGGTGTCTCCCCGTGTGGCAGTGACACGTCGAGCAGCGCGGCGGGGATCCTCGTTTTCGACCCGTCGGGTCCGCTCGTGATTGACGGGAACCTTATCGAGGGCACTCAGATCGGCATCTATCTGAGTGCGAGCGCTGCGACGACAGCTCCAGCAACAGTGTCGAACAACACCCTCATCGGGCTTTCCAGCGTGCCCATGAATTCCTGGGGCCTTCAGTCGCTGTGGGCGCCCAACACTCTCGCGATCACGGGCAACACGTTCACTGGGTTCGTCAGTGGCATCCACACCAACAGCACCGGTGGTGGCGAAACGATTACGAGCAACACTTTCACCGGAAACAACCGTGGAGTTCGATTTTCGGTGTCGCCGCAGCAGTTCGCCGCTAACTCGATCGTCGGCAACACATCAGTGGGGGTGGACTCTACTGTGCCGGTCGCGGGCGGCCCCAACTGGTGGGGCTGCAGTGAAGGCCCGGGGAACACCGGATGTGACAGTCTCGGTGGTTCTTTCACGGAGCCCGAGTGGTTGGTGTTGACGATGAGTCTCAACCAGTGCACGGTCGTGCAGGGTGAGACGGCGACGGCGACGGTGTCGCTCACGCGCACCTCAGCAGACGCCGAGTTCACGGCCGCCTTCGTGCCACCGACCAACTCCACGCAGAGCGGAAGCAGCGGGGTCGCTGTGACCCCCGCCACGGGAGCTACCTCGTCGGGTCAGCTGCCGGTCACCATCACCGGTGTTCAGCCGGGCTCGGCGACGGCGAGCGCGACCGTGCACAACGCGACGGTGAGCGTTCCGGGTGGTGTTGGCTGTGCGAGCCTCGCAGTCCTGCGGGGCGCCCTCGCGGCCACGGGTGCCGATCCGCTGACTGTGGCACTCGCTTCCGGGCTCGGTGCTCTGGCGCTGTTCGCCGGGGTGCTGTGCCTTAGCGCTGTGAGGCGGCTGCGTCGAGCCTCGTAGGTCGCGTCAGCTGCCGTCGACGAGCTTGAGGCCGATGATGCAGCCGATGAGCACGAGGATGAGGATGATCTTGATGATCGACGCGGGCTCACCGCCGAAGATCATGGCGTAGATCACGGTGAGGCTTGCGCCCACGCCGACCCACACGGCGTAGCCGGTGCCCGTGGGGATCTCACGCAGCGCCCAGGCGAGCCCGCCCATGCTGAGCACGAGGGCGACGAGGAAGACGACGGATGGCCACAGCTTGGTGAAGCCCTCCGACTTGCCGAGGGCGGTCGCCCAGACTGCCTCGAACACTCCGGACACGATGAGAATCAACCACGACATGACTGCCTCCTTGGCCAGTCTTGTCGCGTGCCGGGTACTGATCCGTCGTCCGGGGGCCGGTCGGGCCCGCCCCTAGTCTGCCACGGGCTCGCTGGGCGGTTCCTCAGCCTCGCGCTCGGCCGCATCCATCGAGGCGTTCGTCAGCGTGACCATGAAGAGCAGCAGGCCCAGGGTGGCGATGCCGGTGATGAGGAACACGGGCACGAGCCCGAGGAACTGGCCGAGCACCCCGCCGATGGCAGCACCGAGCGGCATGGTGCCCCAGGCGAGCAGACGGTAGCCGCTGTTGACGCGACCGAGCAGCCGGTCGGGGGTGATCCGCTGCCGCAGCGACACGGCGACGACGTTCCACAGCACCACGCCGAACCCGCCGATGAAGAATCCGGCCCCGATGATGAACGGGTTGGTGGTGAACGCGGGCACCATCAGCAGCAGCGCACCACCGACGATGGCGACGCAGAGGGAGAGCGCGCGCCCCAGCATCCGCTCAATATGCTCCGCGAGGAATGACCCGAGGAGGCTGCCGATCGCCGTCGTCGTGAACAGGATGCCCGCTTCGAAGTCGCTGAGGCCCATTGCCGAGGTGGGGCCCACCGCGTAGAGCACGAAGATGGCGAACATGGCGCTCGAGGTGAGGTTGAACAGGCCGGTCATGAAGGCGAGCGTGCGCAGCACCGTGTTCGACCAGAGGAACCGCAGGCCCACCATGATCTCGGAGCGCATCGAGGCGGGTGCTTCTCGTTCGGCGCGGAAGTCGCCGCGCACGAGGAACAGCGCGGCGATCGCGAGCAGCCACAACCCCGCCGGCGTGACGAAGGCGATGATCGCCCCCGCGGCGACGAGAAACCCGCCGAGCGGGGGCCCGACGAACTGGTTCGCGGTCATCTCCGCCGCGTACAGGCGGCCGTTGGCGCGTGAGAGCTGTGATCGCTGCACAACCTGCGGCAGGATCGACTGCGCCGAGGTGTCGTAGAGGGTCTCTGTCGTGCCGATGAGCAGCGCGACCGCGTAGAGCACCCAGATCGACTCGAGGCCGACGATGACGGATGCGGCGAGCACCAGCATGAGCAGCACGCGAGCGGTGTTGGCGGCGAGCATGATCCTGCGGCGGTCGAGCCGATCGGCGAGGGCGCCGGCCTGGAGGGCGAAGAGCAGCCACGGCAGGGTGAGCACGAGGGTGAGCCCGGCGATGAGCACGGGCTCCTGGGTGTAGCGGATGGCGACGAGGGGGAGCGCCAGCTTGAAGACGCCGTCGGCGAGGTTGGAGAGGGCCGACGAGGTGAGGAGCCTCCAGAAGTTCGCCCCGAGGGGCGCGCGTTCGGCGGCGGGGTCAGAGTTCATCGTTCAAGGCTAGTGCGGCCGCGCACGCGGGTACCCGATGTGCCCTGTCGCTATGGCGCGAGGAGGGCCGCGAGGGCCAGCTGCTGCAGTTCGGCCCGTAGGGTTCCGCGGTCGAGGCCGACACGGCTGTGCGGGGTCGAGTTGAGCAGGCCGAAGACGGCGTGCGCGCGGGTGCGGAGTACCGCGGGATCCACGTCGGGGTGAATGTCGGAGAGCACCCCGACCCACAGCTCCACGTACCGTCGCTGCAGCGTGCGCACCGCGTGCCGGTCGGGCTCCGCGAGCTGATCGAGGTCGCGATCCTGCACGCGAATGACGTCAGCATTGTCCAGGGCGAAGTCGGTGTGGAACATCACGAGCGCGCGCAGCGCGTCTGTTCCGGAGTCTCGGGCGACGACGTCCTGCCCGCCGCGGAACAGTCCTTCGCTCGCTTCGAGCAGAATCGCGGCAAGAATCGCTTGCTTGCTGCTGAAGTGCTTGTACAGTGCGGGCCCGCTCACGCCGGCGGCCGCGCCGAGGTCTTCAATCGAGGTGCCGGAGTATCCGTGTGCCGCGAACAGCTCGGCCGCTGCTGTGAGCAGGGCGATGCGGCGACTCGCCTTGGCACGGTCTCGCGCCGTCGGTCGGGTCGTCGCCATTCTGCCTCCCAGGCTGGACAAACGGGTTAGTGGTCACTAACCTAGTTGGCGAGAGCCGAGACCACAAGCCGTTTCTGCACACGACCTCCGGAGCTGTCGATGGAGACTCTGAACACCGCGATTGATCCCGCGACCGGCACTCATCGTGCCAACGACGAAGCACAGCGTGCGCTCGTTGACGAGTTGCGCGAGTTCACGGCGCGTACGGCACTCGGCGGCTCAGAGAAGTCGCGGGAGCGGCACCGGGCCCGCGGCAAGCTGCTCGTGCGCGACCGCATCGACCGCGTGCTCGACGAGGGCAGCCCCTTTCTCGAGGTAGCCCCGCTCGCCGCCCACGACCTCTACGACAACGACAGCCCATCCGCCGGCATGGTCGCGGGCATCGGTCTCGTGCACGGCCGCCACGTCATGATCGTCGCCAATGACGCCACCGTCAAGGGCGGCACCTACTACCCGATGACGGTGAAGAAGCACCTGCGTGCGCAGGAGATCGCGCTCGAGAATCGCCTGCCCTGCCTCTACCTCGTCGACTCCGGTGGCGCATTCCTGCCCAAGCAGGACGAGGTGTTTCCCGACCGTGAGCACTTCGGTCGCATCTTCTACAACCAGGCGCGGATGTCCGCAGCCGGCATCCCGCAGCTGGCGGCGGTTCTGGGGTCGAGCACGGCGGGGGGCGCCTATGTGCCGGCGATGAGTGACGAGACGATCATCGTTCGGGGTCAGGGGACCATCTTCCTGGGCGGCCCCCCGCTGGTGAAGGCCGCGATCGGCGAGGTGGTGAGCGCGGAGGAGCTGGGCGGGGGAGAGCTGCACTCGCGCCGATCCGGTGTGACCGATCACCTCGCCGAGAACGACGAGCACGCGCTGCAGCTGCTGCGCGATGCGGTGGCGACGCTGCCCACGCTGAGCGCACCGGTGTGGGAGGTCACCGAGTCGCGCGAGCCCGCGGTCGACCCGGTGGGCATCTACGCGGCGGTGCCGGTCGACGTGAACGCTCCCTACGACGTGCGCGAGGTCATCGCGCGTCTGGTCGATGCGAGCGAGTTCCACGAGTTCAAGCGCGAGTACGGCGACACGCTCGTCACCGGTTTCGCGCGCATCCACGGCCACCGGGTCGGCATCGTCGCCAACAACGGTGTGCTGTTCAGCGAGTCGGCACTGAAGGGCGCACACTTCATCGAACTGTGCGACCAGCGCGGTGTGCCGCTCGTGTTCCTGCAGAACATCTCGGGCTTCATGGTGGGCTCCGATGCCGAGGCGGGCGGCATCGCGAAGGATGGAGCCAAGATGGTGACGGCGGTGGCGACGACGCGCGTGCCGAAGTTCACGGTCGTCATCGGCGGCTCCTTCGGGGCGGGCAATTACTCGATGTGCGGTCGTGCCTACAGCCCCCGCTTCCTCTGGATGTGGCCCGCCGCCCGCATCTCGGTCATGGGGCCGGCGCAGGCATCCAGTGTGCTGGCGACGGTGAAGCGCGACCAGCTCGAGGCCGCTGGCGAAACCTGGTCGGCCGACGACGAGGCCGCGTTCAAGGCCCCCATCACCGCCCAGTACGAAGCACAGGCGAGCGCCTACTACTCGACCGCTCGTCTGTGGGACGACGGCATCATCGACCCCGCCGATACCCGCACGGTGCTCGGTCTCGCCCTCGACGTGGCCAGCCGCACTCCGCTGCCCGAGCCCGCCTTCGGCGTCTTTCGGATGTGACCGCCATGACCACAACCACCACAACCACCACGACCTTCGACACCGTGCTCATCGCCAACCGCGGCGAGATCGCGGTGCGCATCATCCGCACGCTGCGCAGGCTCGGGATGCGCTCGGTCGCCGTCTACAGTGACGCCGACCGCGGCGCAGTGCACGTCACCGAGGCCGATGCGGCGGTGCGCATCGGACCAGCGGCCCCGCAGCACAGCTACCTGAGCATCGAGGCGATCATCGCGGCGGCGCGCCGGACCGGCGCGGGGGCGATTCACCCTGGCTACGGATTCCTGTCGGAGAACGCGGAGTTCGCGCGAGCCTGCGAGGCCGCGGGCATTGTCTTCATCGGGCCGCGCACCGTGTCGCTCGACCTCATGGCCGACAAGATCCGCGCGAAGGAGCACGTCTCGGCCGCGGGCGTTCCCGTGGTCGACTCGGTGACCTCGGTGGGCAAATCCGCCCCCGAGCTCATTGCCGCAGCGACCGAGCTCGGCTTCCCGCTGCTCATCAAGCCCTCCGCGGGCGGCGGCGGCAAGGGCATGTACCCGGTGCATGCCGCCGCGGAGCTGCCCGAGCAGCTCACGAGCGCACGCCGCGTCGCCACCGCCGCCTTCGGCGACGACACCCTGCTGCTGGAGCGGCTCATCCAGACACCCCGCCACATAGAGGTGCAGCTGCTCGCGGATGCTCACGGCAGCGTCATCCACCTGGGCGAGCGCGAGTGCTCCCTGCAGCGCCGCCACCAGAAGGTCATCGAGGAGGCCCCCAGTGCGCTGCTCGACGCGGCCACGCGTGACCGCATTGGCGAGGCCGCGAAGACGGTCGCCCGCAGCGTCGACTACGTCGGCGCAGGCACGGTCGAGTTCCTCGTCTCGCACGAGCGCCCCGACGAGTTCTTCTTCATGGAGATGAACACGAGGCTTCAGGTCGAGCATCCGGTGACCGAACTCGTCACCGGCATCGACCTCGTCGAGTGGCAGGTTCGGGTCGCGCTCGGCGAGCCGCTCTCGATCAGCCAGGCGGATGTCGAGCTACGCGGCCACGCCGTTGAGGCCCGCGTCTACGCGGAGGACCCCGAGCGCGGCTTCCTGCCCAGCACCGGCACCGTGCTCGCCCTGGCCGAGCCGAGGGGCGAGGGGGTACGGGTCGACTCATCGCTGCGCACCGGGCTCAGCGTCGGTGCAGACTACGACCCCATGCTCGCCAAGGTGATCGCCTGGGGAGAGAACCGCGCACAGTCCCTGCAGCGGCTCGATCGCGCCCTCGCCGACACGACCGTGCTCGGCGTGCGAACCAACGTCGAGTACCTCCGCGCGCTGCTCGCTGATCCCGAGGTGATCGCCGGTGACCTCGACACGGGCCTCATCGCGCGCAGACTCCCCGAACTCGATTTCCGGCGACCGGATGCCTCGGCCCTCGTCGCGGCGGCGCTCGCCGCACTCCCTCGACCCACGGCATCCGGAGTCTGGGCTGCGTCCGCGGGCTGGCGCAACGCTGCCGCACCGAAGCCGGCACGCGTCGTGTTCGCGCCGAGCGCAGACGATCGCGTGGAGGTTGTCGTGGCGGGGGACCGGTTCACGATCGACGGAGTCGACCACTCGGCGCGCCTCGTCAGCGGCAGAGACACCGCGAAGGGGAGCCGCCTCGCCCTCGAGCTCGACGGCGTGACGACAACGTTTGCGATCGCGCACGACAACGACACGCTGTGGATCGGCAACGACGGCTGGTCGTGGCGTCTCGAGTGCATCTCCCGTGAGCGACAACTGCGCGACAGTCTGGCTCGCATCGAGCGCGAACTGCATCCGGCGAGCCCCGAGGTGCGCTCGCCCATGCCCGGCACGGTCGTCTCGGTCTCCGCGGCCACGGGTGACATCGTGGCGGTGGGAGACACGATCGCGACGATCGAGGCCATGAAGATGGAGCACCGCCTCGTCGCCCCCGTCGCGGGTGTCGTCACGGTGACCGTCACTGCGGGCGGCCTCGTCAGACTCGACCAGGTCGTCGCCACGATCGACGCAGCAGACGACACCACCACGAAACCCGACGAAACACCCGAGGAGGAGCCATGAGCTGGAACCTGAGTGACGACGAGCGCGACCTGTACGACACCGTCAAGGAGTTCGCCGACGACGTGGTCGCGCCCGCCTCGTACGAGGCTGACCGTAACCACGAGCTGCCCATGCACGTCGTCGCCCAGATGGGCGAGATGGGGCTCTTCGGCCTTCCCTTCCCGGAGGAGGTCGGCGGTCAGGGCGGAAACTACTTCGCTTTCTGCCTCGCCGTCGAAGCGCTCGCCACCGTCGACCAGTCCATCGCAATCACCCTCGAGGCAGCCGTCGGGCTCGGCGCCATGCCGATCCACCGCTACGGCACCGACGAGCAGAAGAACCGCTGGCTGCGCGACCTCGTCATCGGCAAGGCCCTCGCCGGATTCGGACTCACCGAGGCCGAGGCGGGTTCGGATGCCGGTGCCACCCGCACCACGGCGGTGCTCGACGGCGAGGAGTGGGTGATCAACGGCTCCAAGCAGTTCATCACGAACTCGGGCACCCCGATCTCGAAGTTTGTCACCGTGGCCGCCGTCACCGGCGAGCGCACCCGCGACGACGGCAGCACGAGCAAGGAGATCTCGACCATCATCGTGCCGCACGGCACACCGGGTTTCACCGTGGAACCCGCCTACGACAAGGTCGGCTGGCGCGCATCCGACACTCACCCGCTCAGCTTCGACGACGTGCGCGTGCCGAAGGAGAACCTGCTCGGGGAGCGGGGCCGCGGCTTCGCGAACTTCCTGCACACCCTCGACGAAGGGCGCATCGCCGTGGCCGCGCTCTCCGTCGGCGCCGCACAGGGCTGCGTCGACGAATCCATCCGCTACGCCAAAGAGCGCGTCGTCTTCGGTGAGCCCATCGTCAGGAATCAGCACATCGAATTCATGATCGCCCGCATGCAGGCGCGCAGTCACACCGCGCGCCTCGCCTGGCATGACGCCGCCCGTCGCTGCGACGCGGGCCTGCCGTTCAAGACAGAAGCCGCCATTGCCAAGCTCGTCGCGAGCGACGCGGCTATGGAGAACGCCCGCGATGCCACCCAGATCTTCGGCGGCTACGGCTTCATGAACGAGTACCTCGTCGCCCGCCACTACCGCGACTCCAAGATTCTCGAGATCGGCGAGGGCACCAACGAGGTGCAGCTCATGGTCATCGCCCGCGCACTCGGTCTCGACCGTTAGCATGTGAGCGGACCAAGGAGAGGGCAACCACGGTGACGGACGGCAACGACGAGGTGCGCGAGGTCGTGCAGCGCGGCCTCTACTTCGATGAGCTGGAAGAGGGCGTGCGCTACGTCCACCGTCCCGGACGCACCGCCACCGAGGCCGACAACGTGCTCTTCACCACCCTCACCATGAACACCCAGTCCCTGCACCTTGACGCGGCGTGGTCAGCGAAGCAGCCGTTCGGGCAGCGCCTCATGAACTCGATGTTCACCCTGTCGACCCTGGTGGGAGCATCCGTCGCCCAACTCACCGAGGGAACCATCGTCGCCAATCTTGGCTTCGAGAACGTGCGCTTTCCGCATCCCGTCTACCACGGTGACACGATCTACTCCGAAACC
>DAOMOV010000027.1:1442-14219 GCA_035444505.1 Terrimesophilobacter sp. | reverse complement strand
CGGCGACGAACCGACCGGCCTTCTCGGGGTTCCGGGCAGCGATCCACGCCACCGTGCCCTCGGCACGCGAGAGGTCGTAGTCGCTGACGACCATGAGTTCGAAGAAGTCGCGCCGTGCCGCGATCTTCGCGATCGCATCGCCGACCCCGCCGGCGCCCACCAGGAGGATTCTCATCGAGTAGCCCCTTTCGCCAATACGGTCGTGAAGAAGCGCTTCGTCGGTGGGGCGAGCTTGCGACCGTCGTGATCGACGCCGGGAACGGTGTCGAGTTCGACGCTGACGCCTTGCAGTTCCAGACTGCGGCGCAGCGCCTCGATGCGACCGATCCGATTCGTTGCGAGATCGTTCACGCCCGGAATGTGCCACGGGGTGCCGGGAGGGATGCCGATCTCCCACGTCTCATGATCGCGATCGCCGATGATGAGCTGCACGGGAACCTCACGGATCGCCGGGAGATCGAGCGGTACGCTCAGCGCCTCACTGACGCCGCCCACGCCAGCGGGCCAGGACAGTGCCGGGTCGAGGAGGGTCACGACACCGGGTGCGGCAATGGACGCCCCCATCACCCGGTGTGGGTGGGCGTAGAGGAAGCGGTGGGTGAAGTGTGCCCCGCCCGAGAACCCGGTGAGCAGAAACCGGTCTGTCTCGACGGGATAGAGGGCGGCGATCTCGTCGAGCATCCGCAGCAGAAGAAGATCGAACCGCAAGCCTCGGTACTCCAACCACTTGTAGTTGTCGACGTCCTCGGGGTCGATTATTCCGGCGGGAAAGATCGGAGCGAACAGCACGCACTGGTGCTCCTCAGCCCAGCTGACGAACTCATCACGCACGTACTGGGCGTCGCGATCGGTGCTGTGGACGAGCACGGCGAGCGGCAGCTTCCGGTCAGCCTCCGCGTATCGGGAAGGCAAGTAGGCGCAGTAGGAGAAGCGTTGATCCACGGCACTCGCGAAGATCGGTGTGCTACCGCGCCGGTAGTAGGAGAGTTGGCTTTGGGCAGTCATGGGGTCTCCGTCATAAAGGTCAAAGGGAAGGGAGGTCTTGTTGGCGGTCGCTGAAGGTGTACGGCGTATAGGCAGACAGCGATGGTGGCCCGGGCGCAACCCACATCCTTGCCTCCTGGGACTCCGCGATCACCGAGCACACGGTCATGTAGTGGCCCTCCGGCGGCGCGAACTCCTCGGTCAGGTCTCGCGCCTCCACGGAGAGCGCGTCCGGAGCGTCGACGCGGTCGCGCATTATTCGCGCCAGATGATCACGACCAATGGGCTCATCGATCTCCTTCACGAGTGCCGAGATCCGGGCGAGGCGAATGTGTGAGTTCCGCAGGTACGGGTCGACCGAGCATTCCGCGTCGGCCAGTTCTGGCGCGACGTAGTGGTTGGAGTGCACGAGCACCCCCTCGCTGGCGTACAACACGTGGTCGCGCGTGGGTGTGTTCTCGAAGTCGAGCGCCTGCCCATCGGAGCCCACCATGAGCAGGTTGCGCGACGAGGCTCTGGGCAGACCGCGAAGGCCGACGACGGCCTCGGGCGCCGAGGAGAACTCGAGGGCGAATCGGCTCAGCAGGTATCGAGGGAACCCGCGTACCCAACCGTGGCACTGCAGGAAGTTTCCGAACACGGCCATGCCACGATCATTGATGCCGATGTAGGAGATCTGACCCGCGGGCACGACCATCAGCACTCGGCTTCCCTCGGTGGGGTCGAACTCGACGACGACCATGAGCTGCTCGTAGATCTCGGGCAGGTCAGCGTTCTGTCCGGCGAGGGCAACCCGGTCCTTCGCCACGGAAGGCTCTATGGCGAAGGTCGTGCATTCGCTCTCGCCCTCGGGCTCTCCAAGAAAGTCGGCGAATACTTCGGCTCTGAGCTGCAGCAGGTAGGCCTCGGCGAGGGTGATGCTCGCGCCGCCCGCGAGGCCGACGATCTCCTCATCGAGGAACCCCGCGTGCCGCTGCACAAAAGGCCGGTAGGCCAGTGCTGCGCGGCACGCGTCCTCGCCGCTGATTCCGGCGGCGTCCAGCTTCGCGAGTGCGAGGTCGAGGTGCTGCAGGATGCGATCCCTGCAGGTCTCTCCGTACTGTCTCCCGATGTCGAGGTGTGATCCCGAGAAGCGATGCTGGTCGAGTGGTTCAGGCATTTCTCTCCTTGCCCCGCGAGGCTTTCGAGTCGACGGCGACGGTGTGGCTTCTGATCGCGGGTGCCGCTGCTACCAGGTTGCGCGTGTACTCGTCGCGTGGTGAGCGGAGCACGACGTCGGGTGGCCCTTCCTCGACGACCCGACCTTCGCGCAGCACCACGACTCGGTCGCAGAGGTACCCGGCCATGGCGAGGTCGTGTGTGATGAAGAGGCAGGCAATGCCCAGTTCAGCGCGAAGGTCGATCAAGAGGTCGGCGATCTGCGCCTGTATCGAAACGTCCAAGGAGGCGAGCGCTTCATCGGCGACGAGGAACGCGGGGGCGGTGGCGAGTGCTCGCGCGATGCACACCCTCTGGCGTTGGCCGCCGGAGAGCTCGTGCGGCAGGCGGTCCAGTTCGTTTGTGGACAGCCGAACGAGGTCGAACAATTCCCGCAACCGTCTCACTCTTTCGACCGGTGTGCCGATCCGGTTGACGTCGAGGGCCTCCCGCACGGTTGCGGCGGCGGTGAGATAGGGGTTCAAGGATGCGTACGGGTCTTGGAAGATCATCTGGCGTCGGGGGCGGTGTGCGCGCAGTTCACGGGCGGTCGGCCAGGTGATGTCCTGGCCTGCGAATTCGATCCGCCCGGCGGTCGGCGGAAGAAAGCCCAGCAGCATCCGCCCGATCGTCGACTTTCCGGAGCCGCTTTCCCCAACGAGTCCAACGAACTCTCCCGAGTCGATGCCGAGATCGACCGTGTCGACGACGACGGTCTCTCCGATGTGCCGCATGAGCAGTTTGCTGCGCACCGGGTAGCTCTTGGTGAGGCCGTGTGCGTCGACGAGCATGCTTGGTGGGGTGTTCATCCGCTCACCGCCTCTGCGGTAAAGCAAGCCCACTCGTGACCCGAGTCCGCGTTCGCGGGAACGCTGAGCCTGCAATCGTCGAGCCCGCACGAGCCATCGGAGTGACCCTCCACCCATGGGTGGGTGGCGGCCGCCGAGAGACGTCGTCCTCTGCTCTCCAGCGTGGGGAGGGCACCGAGGAGGCCGCGAGTGTACGGATGCCGCGGCTCGGCGAACAAGGCTGCGGTCGGTGCGTGTTCAACGATGCGACCGCTTCGCATCACCGCGACCCGGTCTGCGATGCCAGCCACGACGCCCAGATCATGGGTCACCCAGATCACCGCCATCCCGCGGTCCTGCGCGAGCCGTGCGACGAGGTCAACGATCTGCGCCTGGACGGTCACGTCAAGTGCTGTTGTGGGCTCATCTGCGATGAATAGGGACGGACTGCTGCAGAGCGCGAGGGCGATGAGCACACGCTGTCGCTGCCCTCCGGAGAACTGGTGAGGGTAGTCCTCGATCCGACGAACAGCATCCGGAATCTCCACCGCCCGCAACTGTTCTACGGCGAGTTTGCGGGCTGCTGAGCGGTCGAGATCAGTGTGCTGGCGGATGACGAGTTCCAATTGCTTTCCGATGGTGAGCACCGGGTTGAGTGCCGAGAGCGCGTCTTGGTAGACCATGGCGATCTCGCGACCGCCCAGTGCGCGGCGCTCGACCGGTGTGAGCGATGTGAGGTCCAGGTCGCGGTATCTGAGGGTGTCAGTGCGAACGTCGGCCGACGGAGAGTCGAGGAGACCCGCGATAGCGAATGACGTCACCGACTTTCCAGAGCCGCTCTCGCCGACGATTCCCAGCACCTCTCCCGGCGCCACGTCGAGATCGATACCGCGAACGGCCGCGGTCGAGGAGTGGTGCGAGGCGAAGGTGACGGTGAGGCCGCGAACCTGGAGGAGAGGCGTCGAGGTCATTGCGCTCGCCGCCGTGGGTCGAGGGCGTCACTGAGCCCGTCGCCGATGTAGTTCACGGCGAGCACGACGAGGAAGATCATGAGACCGGGAAACAGTCCGCGCCACCACATGCCCTGTGAGACGACGGCCCGTTGCGCTTCGAAGAGCATTCCGCCCCACGTCGCCTGCGGGGGCTGGAAGCCGAGCCCCAGGAAGGAGAGCGCGGACTCGACGAGGATGGCGACGGCGATGCCGATCGTCGCGGCGACGACGATGGGCCCCACCGTGCCGGGAAGTATGTGCCGGAACGCGATGCGAAGGTGTCCCGCACCGATGCCGCGAGCCGCTTCCACGTACTCACGCTCCTTGAGTGCGAGGAAGCCGCCACGCACCAGTCGGGCGGTGTTCATCCAACTGAATGCTGCAATCGCGATGACGATCGCCCAGAACCCTGAGCCGATCAGGGTGACGAGAAGGATGACGACGAACAGTGCGGGAACCGAGTAGAAGACGTCGACTCCGCGCATGAGGATGTTGTCCACGATTTTTCCGGCGTATCCGGCGAGCACGCCGACGAGCACGCCGAGGATGAGGGAGAAGGCGACGGCGGCGAGGGCCACCGTGAGGGTGAGCCGTCCACCGTCGAGGATGCGGGCGAGCTGGTCGCGGCCGAGTTCGTCGGTTCCCATGAGGTGGGCGAGTGACGGTGCCTGGTTGCGGTCGACGACGGCGATGTGATTGGGGTCGTAGGGCAGAAGGAACGGGCCGAAGACGACGGCCAGGGTGATGAGGGCAAGCACGGTCACGCCGAGGACCCCGAGCTTGTGGCGCGCGAATCGCGCCCAGAAGCGATCGCGGCGTCCGCGGGTGGTATCGAGCTGCGGCAGGGCGTCACTCATAGCGGATCCGCGGGTCGAGTCGGGCGTAGAGGTAATCGGCTAGAAGGTTGGCGACGACGACGAGCACTGAGGCGATGATCAGGATTCCTAGCAGAACCGGGTAGTCGCGGTCATCGGCAGCTTCGATGAAGAGGCGCCCCATGCCGGGCAGGCTGAACACGGTTTCGACGATGGCTGCGCCGAGAAAAAGTTCGGGGATCGAGAGCACCGCGATGGTCACCATGGGGATCGCCGCGTTCTTGAGACCGTGACTCAGAACCACGGTGCGCTCGGGCAGGCCGGCCCCGCGTGCGGTTCTCACGTAATCCTGGCCGAGCACGTCGAGCATGGAGGTGCGCACGTAGCGGGTCATGCTTGCGATGGAGATGATGCTGAGCACGAGCACGGGAAGGATGAGGTGAGTCGCGGTGTCGAGTACCGCCTCCAGGCCTTCGTATCGTCCTCGCGGGTCACGCAGACCCGATGAGGGCAGGAGGCGAAGTTCGAAGGAGAAGACGTAGAGGAGCATGATCGCGAGCCAGAAGCTCGGGGTCGCGAGACCAGCGAAGGAGAAGCCGCTCGCGAGATAGTCGAAGAGTTTGCGGTGCTGAGTGGCGGCGAGCACGCCGATGATGAGCGAGAAGGCGAGAGAGATGATGAGCGAGAAGCCGGTGAGCATCAGTGTGGCCGGAACACGCTCGCCGATGGCGGTGAGCACGGGCTGTCCGCTGGCGAACGACATCCCCCAGTTGCCCGTGAGGATGCCGCCCAGCCAGCGGAGGTACTGCAGGGGGAGCGGGTCGTTGAGGCCGTAGCTGGCTCGAAGCGCGTCGAGTTTCGCCTGTGAGGCCTGGCTGGCCGCTCCCTCGCCCGCCGCCAGCGGACCGCCCGGCGCCATCTGCAGCATCACGAAGGTGATGATGCTGATGCCGATCAGCAGCGGCACCGCTTGAAGGCAGCGGCGGACGAGGTACGTGCCCATTCCTGAAACGGTATCCGGCTCAGCGAGCGAGCGACCAGTGCGCGGTACCGTCGGTCGCCCAGATTCCGCTCCAGTACCGGGCTTCCACTCCTTCGAGCGATGTGCTCCAAGCGAGTCCTAGTACGGTGGCGAAGACGGGGATCGCGACGCGTTCGCTCACGAAGAGCTCGTCAATCTGTGCGAGCAGCGCTGCGCGCTCATCAAAATCGAGCGTGATCGATGCGAGGTAGCCCAGTTCGTCGTACTCCGCGTTGCGCCAGTGCGAGTAGGTGAAGCCCTGCCCGCCATTCTCCTCACTCGGGATGGAGATGCTGGCGAAGGTGTAGACCCACAGGCCCGGATCCGCGTAGCGTCCGTCTCGACTCATGATGATGTCGTAGTCGCCCGTGGCGAGAAGTCCGCCGGCTTCGTACGGCGCGAAGATCTGCCCGGCCGGTACGTTGTCGATGGTCAGCTCGATTCCGAGGTCGGCAAGGTTCTGCTGGATGACCTGCTGGTAGAGCACGCGATCCTGGTCGCCGCTGATCGTCTGGAAACGCAGCGACGCTCGAACGCCGTCGCGCTCACGCACACCGTCGGGGCCAAGAACCCAACCGGCGTCCTCGAGGACATCGGCGGCAGCTTGTGGGTCGTACTTGGTCGCACTGCGCCAGACCGAACCGAATCCTGAGGAGATGAACGCTCCACTGAGAACACCCATTCCATCGAGCAGCTCGTTGACGATGGTCTCGCGGTCGATGCCGAGGTCAATGGCCTCCCGAACGGCAGGGTCCGAGAGAACCGGGTGCCCTACAGCAGGATTGCCCTGGTCGGAGTGGTTGAGCCAGAGGTACTCGACGAAACCGGGCTGCTGCTTGTCGATTTGCAGATGGAAGGGCGCGCCTTCCTCTACGGCTTCTGCGATGGCGGGGAAGTCTCCTCCGGAGATGAAGAACATGGTGTCGTAGTCTCCGGCGAGGAAACCTGCGGTCGCAGTCTGCTGGTCGGGGGTGATCTTGATCGTCACCCCGTCAAGGTGCGGCAGGTTGGGGTCGAGCCAGTAGTTCTCGTTGGCCGAGAGAATGATCTCATCGCCCGAGCGCCACTCGTCGAACACGAATGGGCCCGTGCCCAGTGGGAGTCGCACGAGCGGATCGTCGAGACCGATGGCGCTTGATGTGAACCGGTGCTTGGGCAGCGTGGTGCGGAAGAGCTCCAGGTAGCCAAGCTCCGGCTTCGACAGCGTCACCTTGAGGGTGAGGTCGTCGATGACCTCTGTGCCGGTGATGGAGGCGTATTCGGGACTGGGCAGTGCTGCCGCATCAGGGTTCTGAGCGACGTCAACGGTGAAGGCGAGGTCCTCGGCGGTGAAGGGTTCACCGTCGGACCACGTGATGCCGTCGCGCAGCTCGAAGGTGATCTCCAAGCCGTCTTCGCTGACGCCGCCGTTGTCGATGGTGGGGACACTGGCAGCGAGGGTGGCTTCGTGGGTGCCATTTTGCAGCAGCGTAAAGAGTGGCTCGATGACGAAGGCCTCGCTGATCAGAGCTGAGGACTCGGTGTTGAAGAAGGGATTGAGAACGCCGGGTTCGCCGACGAGTGAGACAACGGCGATGCCGCCGCTCTGGGGCTGCTCATCGTTGCCCGGGGCACAACCTGTGAGCGCGAGGGCAGCGGTTGTGACAGCGGCAATGACGAGGAGCGGCGTTCGGCGCTGGGTCGGGTGACCGTTGCTGTGGTGCACGGGGTACTCCTTTCGGTGGGGTACTTCGCTCGTCGAATTCTCCAATGAATTGACGTAGTGAGTACTACAGTAATGCTATCTTGTAGTATTCACAAGATGCGGAGGTGACGATGTCCGACGGCAGTGTGGTGATTCGCAATGCTCGAGTCTTTGATGGTCGCTCCCTGCTCCCCGGTGCTGACACCGTCGCAGTGGCTAAGGGGCGCATCAGCGCCGTCGGTATGTGGTCCGAGGTTCGCTCACAGATCACTGCCAGCGCTGAGGATGTCGATGCGGGTGGTGCCTTGATCCTCCCCAGCTTTACCGATGCGCATGTTCACCCAGCCCAAGCCGGACTGGAGCTGCTTGATTGCGACCTGTCCGGAGCGCGTTCCCAAGGTGAGGTTCTCGATCTCGTGCGGGACTACGCGTCGAAGCATCCGGACCAACCATGGATCCTCGGTGCAGGGTGGCAGACAGTTCAGTTCGGCAGGGGCGGTCCCAGGGCAAGCCAGCTCGATGAGATTGCACCAGGGCGTCCGATCGTGCTCACGGATGCCGGTCACCACGCCACCTGGATGTCGTCCACCGCCCTCCAGCTGCTGGGAATCACCGCGTCCACACCGGATCCGGTTGACGGGCGGATCGACCGCGACGCGAACGGCCAACCGAGCGGAGTTGTGCACGAGGGTGCCATGGAAATCGGGCGGGAGATCATTCCGGTACCCAGCCCCGATCGAATCGCCGACGGTCTGCTCGAGGCTCAGCGGACGCTCTTCAGTGTCGGAGTCACCGGATGGCAAGACGCGATCGTTGGGGATTACGCCGGATCCCTCGACTCGACTGCCGGGTACCACACCGCCTACCAGCGGGGCACCTTCCAAGCTCGAACGACAGCGGCGCTCTGGCTCGATCGCTCAGCCTCGGAGCGAAATCCACGTGATGTCGCCGAAGAACTGCTGGCCCGACGCAGGCATTTCGAATCACTCGAGACCGCGGGACAACTCACAGCACCCGCGGTGAAGGTCATGCTCGACGGAGTCGTCGAGGCCCGCACGGCCGCCATGAAAGCGCCCTACACGGATGCGCCATCGTTTCCGGGTCACTTCGATACCGAGCGCTTGGGCAGCATCGCCATCGAACTCGTGAGAGTCGGCTTCCAACTGCACTTCCACGCCATCGGCGACGCCGCGCTGGAGCAGGCGCTCGACTTGGTCGAAGCCACCGCGAGTGTGGCCGAGCGACGCCACCATGTCGCGCACCTGCAGATCGTCGACCCCGCGGACATCCCGCGGATGGCGCGACTCGGTGTCACCGCGAACCTTCAGATGCTGTGGGCGTGCAACGACGAACAGAACCTCGCGGTGTGTCGACCAGCGCTGGGCGAGGACCGATACCTGGCCCAGCAGTTCTTGTTCAATTCTTTCCACCGTGCGGGCGTTCCGCTTGCCGCGGGCAGCGATTGGCCGGTAACCACCCCCAATCCGTGGCAGGCGATCGCGGTGGGGGTCACCCGTGTACTGCCAGGCTCATCGGCTGAACCACTCGCCCCTTCCGAAGCGCTGCCGCTCCACGTCGCACTGTCCGCGTACACGCGCGGCAGTGCTCTGACCGTTGGTGACACTGAGGGCGGCCGAATCGGAGTGGGTGCCCGAGCGGATCTCGTTCAGCTGGACCGCGATCCCTTCGAACTGCCTCCGAGCGAGTTGCACACGGTGAAGACCATTGGAACCTGGGCGTCCGGGAGGAGAGTGTTCGGCCGATGAACCATCAGCGAGACTACGCACTCAAGGGAGTGTCCGTTCTTGACGGCACTGGCGCCCCGCCCCAGCACGATGCGGTCGTCACCACCGAGGAGGGTCGCATTGCCGCCGTGCTCGACCGGCGCGACTACCGGCCTCAAGCAGGCGTCATCGAGTTAGACCTCGATGGCTATTGGTGCCTTCCGGGACTCATCGACGCGCATGTGCACCTGGCCGGGGGGCGGGCTGGCATCGACGACCAAGAACTCGGGGTGGTCGCTGAACCCCCGATAGTGAGAGCAATGCGCTCGGTGGCGGATGCCCAAGCCATTCTCAAACGTGGCTTCAGCGCGGTGCGCGACATCTCGTGGAACGGTCTCTACCTCAAACGAATCTTCGCTGAGCAGCGAATACCCGGCCCGAAGGTCATCGCGTGCGGCCCAGGGCTGACCCGCACCGGCGGGCACGCCGACCTGCATCAGTTCACCGAGGAGTACGTGGACACGCACGGCGTCTTCGGGATGCTCGCCGACGGCACCGATGGGATGGTCAAGGCGGTGCGTCGGCTGCTGCGCGAGGGAGCCGACGCGATCAAGATCTTCGTCAGCGGAGGCGACAACTGGCCGCACGACCGCAACGCCGACGTTCACTACTCGCTCGCGGAGTTGAGAGCCGCCATCGAGGAAGCCCACCGGCAAACAGGAACCATAGTGCTCTGCCACGCGGAGAACCCCACCGCGATTCGCCTCGCCATCGAGGCCGGAGCAGACACGATCGAGCACGGGGAATGCCTCGACGACGACCTGATCGCGCTCATGATCGAGCGGGGGATCATTCTCGTTCCTACGCTGGAGCTCATCGTCAACTGGCAGCGGGACTTCATGCCCGTGGCGGAAGGGGCCAGGGCGCAAATGCGCCCTGATGCTTTCCTGTACCGAGACCACTACGATCGGCCTTCCTCTCGAGAGGAAGGCCGAGCTGCCAGTGCGGCGGCGGTCGCCAGCTATCGCAGAGCGCTCGCCGCCGGGGTCAAAATCGCACTCGGCTCAGACACCGTGTATGAGCCTCTCACACCGTACGGCGAGTACAGCGCACGAGAATTCACCGCACTCGTACAGCATGGAATGTCCGTCGAGCAGGCGATCGTTGCGGCGACCTCCGTCGCCGCAGAGTCGCTCGGGATGTCCCACGTCATCGGAACGATCGAGGCTGGCAAACAGGCTGACCTCATCGTCGTGCGCGACGACCCTCGACGCTCCGCCGATGTGCTCTACAACCCCGACAACATCCATCTGACCTTCTGCGACGGCGCGCTCACCGTCGTCGACGGGCAGTTCGTCTGGTAGGTGAATGCCATGCCTCGACGCACCACAACTCAGAAGAATCCTGTGCCGCCTCGTGACGCGACAGATCAGCCGCTGCAGGCACAGATCTCCCGCGAACTCACGGAGCTTCACAACGAAGGAGCTCGCCGCGACCTGGTGGGCGAGCGCATTCCCACTACGCTGCGGAACTTTCCCGCGTATCGATCCAGCGTTCTTCGGCATCCCACGAAGAACCCCAAACTGGTCGATCCAGAAACCATCGAACTTCACTCACCGGCGTTCGGGCAGCGAGACGTCGCAGCGATCGAATCCGACCTCACAGTCGGACACGCTGGTGAGCCTCTCGGGGAGCGCATCACCGTGAGCGGTCGACTGCTCGACTCGTGGGGGCATGCGCTCTCCAACCAGCTCATCGAGATCTGGCAGGCCAACTCCGCGGGTCGATACATCCACCAGCGCGACCAGCATCCGGCGCCCCTCGACCCCAACTTCATCGGTGCAGGGCGCGCGGTGACCAACGACCAGGGGGAGTATCGGTTCACCACCATCAAACCGGGAGCGTACCCGTGGAAGAACCACGCCAACGCGTGGAGGCCAGCCCACATCCACTTCTCGGTCTTCGGCAACTCCTTCACACAGCGGCTCATAACCCAGCTGTACTTTCCGGGCGATCCCCTGCACGCGCTGGACCCGATCTACAACACCATCTGGCGTCCTCGAGATCGTGAAAGCCTCATCGCCGTCTTCGACCACGATCAGGCGGAGCCAGAGAAGTCTTTGGCCTTCCGGTTCGACATCGTCGTCGACGGCCCCGATTCCACCTGGTTCGAGCAGGGGGCAAGCTGACATGGTTGAACTACCGCCCAGCGCATCCGGCAGGATCCTTCGCAGCACGCCCGGCCAAACCATCGGTCCCTTCTTCGCCTTCGGGTTGGGTTTTCCCAAGATGAACGAAATCGCGGCGCCGCACTCACCAGGGTCGACCATTCTTCGCGGCAGAGTCTACGACGGCGATGGTGCACCAGTACCGGATGCCATGATCGAGATCTTCGGTGCCGACCGTGACGGAACAATTCCTGGCGCGCGGGGATCTTTGAATCGCGACAGCCACACGTTCACCGGCTTCGGTCGGGTGTTCACCGATGACGAAGGTCAATGGATGTTCTGGACCCGAGAACCGGGAGGCAACGGCAGGGCCGCACGCTTTTTCGCGGTGATGCTCTTCGCCCGCGGCCTGACCGACAGGCTGCGCACCCGGATCTATCTTCCAGGCGAGGGGTCGGGTCTCGACGCTGACCCGCTGCTTGTCGCCCTCAATGAGCAGGAGCGAACCACGCTCATCGCAACGCGTCAGCCCGACGGAACTCTTCACCATGATCTGTGGCTACAGGGCGAGAAAGAGACGGTGTTCCTTGACTGCTGACGCGCCAGGGTTCATGGATCAGGGTCTGCTGTCACCGGTGACAGCAGGTCAGGATGCGGCCACCTCCGACACCGAGATATTCGCCGCCCTGCTGCGTGCCGAGGTCGCCCTCGTACGCGCCTGGGAAGCTGTATCGGATGCCCCCGCAGGCGTGGCGGAGGCCGTCGAGGCAGCCGCATCGCAGCTCGATCCTCAGCTCACGGCCGTGACGGTCGCCTCCACCGCGGGCGGAAACCCGGTCATTCCGCTGGTGCGGCTGCTGCGTGAGGCGGTACCCGAGCGGATGTCTGCATGGGTGCACCGGGGTGCGACGAGCCAAGACATCCTTGACTCCGCGCTGATGCTCGTCGCCGCGAGCACTGCGAGCGCGACGAGCGCTCGGCTGCGGGGCCTCGAGACGTCGCTCACGGCGATCGCCCGCCGTGAACGCGACACCTCTGCCGCCGCCCGCTCGCTCACGCAGCACGCTGTGCCGACGACCGTTGGTCTGCGGGTGGCGACCTGGCTCAGCGGCGTTCGCCGTTCCCGGCACCGGCTCGACACCGCCCGGGCCGCGCTTCCCGCTCAACTCGGGGGAGCGGCAGGCACGCTCGCGTCGTTCGTGGAACTGTCGGATGCGCCGACTGCGCGACGGCTCGTGGCGGCCTACGCCGACATTCTCGGGCTCACCACACCTCGGAGCCCATGGCATACCACGCGCTGGCCGGTCACCGAACTCGGCGATGCGCTCATGCAGACCATCGACGCCGTCGGCGCGATGGCGGCAGACGTGGCGACACTCAGCCGCACGGAGATCGGCGAAGTCT
>DAOMOV010000027.1:1068-1399 GCA_035444505.1 Terrimesophilobacter sp. | reverse complement strand
GTACGGGCCACGCTCATCCGTTCCGCCGCCCTCCGTGCACCGCAACTGGGTGCGAGCCTGCACCTGTCCGCCGCCCTCGCCGGCGATGAGCGGCCTGACGGTGCCTGGCACGCCGAATGGCCGGTTCTGCGGGATCTGCTGCGTCTCGCGCTCGGGACCTCGGACGCGGCGTCACGCCTCGCCTTGGGACTGCGCTTCGAACCCGTGGCGATCGCCCGCAATCTCGGAGCGACCGGAGGACTGATCGTGTCCGAGCGGATCGTGCTCGCGCTCACACCGGTTCTCGGACCCGAGCGCGTCACCGCGATCGTCGCCGCGGCGGGACACTCCG
>DAOMOV010000027.1:0-1058 GCA_035444505.1 Terrimesophilobacter sp. | reverse complement strand
ACCTGGCTGGCCTCGTCGCCGACGTGCTTCGGGATGCGGGGCAGCCCTGGCCGGACGAACGGATAGCAGCGCTGCTCGACCCCGCGAAGTACACAGGACTTGCTGCTGAGCTCGTCGACGACATCGTGCGCGACATCGGCCTAGATCAACAGGAGGAGGAATGAGCGTTGCCGAGATCGTGCTTGCCGACCCCGTGGGGCCGACCGGTGCGCAGGTGTTGGTTCTTGGCTCGTCGCTGGGAACCTCGGCGCTCCTGTGGGGGCGCACGCTTCCCGCCCTCAGAGCACGCTACCGAGTTGTCGCCTGGGATCTTCCGGGCCACGGGGCCTCTCCGCCGGCGCAGGAGCCGTTCACGATCGGCGAGCTCGCCGATGCCGTTGCCGAGGCAGTCGCGGATGCGGTCAACGGGCCATTCCTCTATGCGGGAGTATCGATCGGCGGGGCGACCGGTCTCGAACTGCTTCTGCGGCATCCAGGGCTCGTCACCGCCGCCGCGATCATCGCTTCGGGAGCCCGGCTCGGCGAGCCGACGGCGTGGCATGAGCGCGCCGCGAAGGTGCGTGCGGAGAGCACGTCGAGCGTCGTGATCTCCTCGGCGCAGCGCTGGTTCGCTCCGGGGTCGCTTGCTCGCGATCCCGAGCTGACCGGGCGACTCCTGCACGTGCTGCAGGACGCCGATGATGAGTCATACGCACTGTGCTGCGAGGCGCTCGCTGCCTACGACGTGCGAGATCGTCTTGGCAGTATCGTCGACCCGGTGCTGGCGATCTGGGGGGAGCACGATCTCGTCGCGCCGGAGGAGAAGGCGCGCGAAATCGCCGACGGCGTGGGCGATGGCCGCCTCGAGTGCATTGCCGGGGCCGCGCATCTACCTCCCGCCGAGCAGCCAGATACCGTCGTGGCGCTGCTCACCGGCTTCTTCCCTTCGGAGGCGACATGACCGTGCACCCGGACGACCGCACGACTGATCAGCAGCGCCACGATCAGGGGATGGCGGTGCGGCGCACCGTGCTCGGTGACGCGCACGTGGATGGGGCAGAGGCCTCGACCTCGTCGTT
>DAOMOV010000026.1:0-14317 GCA_035444505.1 Terrimesophilobacter sp. | reverse complement strand
ACCAGCCGAGTGCAGTCACAGCAGCCAGAGAAGCAGGAACACCCCTCCGGTGACGACGACGAGCGCGCTGAGCACGATTCCCGCCGCCGCCCACACCGAGTCGGAGTACTTTCTGGTGCGGTAGGTTGTGGGCACTCCGGCGGCTTCGAGCGCCTCGGCCCACGCGAGAGAGTGGGTGAAGTCGCTGTGCTGCTCCCGGAACATGATCGCGACCCCGACGGCCCTCACCCCCGTGCCCACCACTCCCCCGACGCCTCCGGTATCGTGGTTGCCTGAGCGTCCGCTGCTGGCGAGCACGGCGGCCGCCATGGCGGCGGAGCCGTCGTCGGGTGCTTGAGCGTCAGCATCCGCAAGCTCGCGAATCTGTGCGTTGGTGAAGGGTCTCGCGGATGTTCCTGCGTAGCCGCCGGTGACGAAGCGAAACAGGCGCGCCCCATGGGTGAGCACGATGGTGCTCCACAGCGTGAATCGGGCGGTGAACTGATCGACGGGGGCGTCGAAGAGCACGGTGCCCTCGGCAGTTGCAGCACTGAGCCTGCCGTCGTGGAGGGTGAGCACGGTGGGGTGGTGTCGGGCGCCGAGCCGGTTGCTTTCGCGATAGAAAAGGCCGACTTTGCGCGCCCTTCGTATGGGGCCGTTCTCGCCCTCGTGTGTGGGCGTGGCGGTTGCCGTGGGCTCGTGCTCGGGGATTCCGTCGTGCGCTGTCGCCATTGTGCCCCCAGTATGGCAAGTTTCTGCGCGCGTTGAGGGTGTGTGACGCTGGGCTGGTTGGAGACCAGTTGGCCACCGATCGTGCGCGCAGCGAGGATCACTGCGCAGCCTCTGCGCGCCCACCGCAGTGAAACGAGGCATTTCGATTGAATGACTAGAATCCGCGCATGACCCCCGACACCACCATACTTGCCGCCTACGCCTTCACCGGCATGCTTGCCCTTCTCGTGCTCTTCCAGCTCGCCCTTGCTTTCGGCGCACCGTGGGGCGCCCTCGCCTGGGGCGGACAGAACAAGGGAGCTCTACCGACCGGGTTTCGCGTCGCATCCGGTTTCTCGGTTCTGATCTACGCTTTTCTCGCGGTGATCGCCCTCGACCAAGTCGGCGTCATCAGCCTGCTTCCCCGCCGGGTTCTCCGACGTGGCCATGTGGGTCGTGTTCGGCCTCCTCGCGCTCGGGGTGCTCATGAAGGCGGTCTCCCGCTCGAAGCCCGAGCGCTACACCATGACGTCCGTGGTGCTCGCACTCGCCGCGCTCGCGCTCGTCATCGCGCTCGCCTGACCGCGCAGCGGAGCACGCTCACGATCGAACTCGCACGGTGTGGAGAAGCTCCGCCACACAAAGGGAAGTCACCGTCGGTTGCACTGTTCGGCAAACATCACACGACTAGCAAGATGCTGATGAAAATCTACGAATGAGCGATGGAGGCACCATCGTGGTGTTACGGCAGGATCCTTTGGACACCACTATTTTGAGCATATTCCATCGTGAACAGAATTGACGTAGGTCAATACTGTTCGTTCAAATCCACGATGTTTCGAGGCTGGTCGCTGCTAAGCGCCTCGGCGAGATTCTCGATGCCGCGTTCCAGCATCGTTTCTCGGGCGAAGAAGACGTTCGAACCTTGATCCCCAGACACGATGACATTGTCGAGAAGATGAACCCCGAGACGTGAGGGAGTCCCGAAGTGCTGGTCGGGCGGCATCGCATCTTCGTAGTCCCACCAAACGTCAGAGCTGAACGCCCCGATGTGCCCCGAGGTTAACGCGTCATGTATGTCCTCCTCCACAACGATGTCGCCGCGGGCAATGTTGACAAGAATCGAACTCTTTCGCATTGCAGCCAGAGCTGCCGCATCAAACATTCCCCGACTCCGGCTCGTGGAAGGTACTGCGACAATCGTGTAGTCGGCGTGTGACAACGCTTCATGAAGTTCAAATTCGCCGTAGACGCGAGAGACCCCGTCGACGGGGATACCCGCATTGCGACGAACGCCTATGACGCGCATTCCGAATGCATTGCCAAAGGCGACGAGCCTTGAGCCGATTCCACCAAGCCCCACTACAAGAAGCGTGGAACCGTAGAGCGTGCGACCAACACCTTCTTCACGCCAATAGGGCACGAAACGCCCGGCCACATGTTGCTGGTGTTTCCAGACAACCTTCTTTGCGCTCGCGAGAAGCAGTGCCCAAGCCTGTTCGGCAATGGCCGGCTGGTGTGCGTCAGGGAGGTTGGTTAGTATGACGCCCCGTTCGCGGAACAGATCGAACGGCAGCCTGTCGCATCCTGAATGCAGCCATGAAACATATTTGAGGTCTGTGGCCGCCTCAGCAATCTCGGTCGGTAGCACCCATGTAATGATTGCGTCCGCGCCTTGCACCGCTTCACGATAATGTGCGCGATTCGCGCCGTATGGAAATGAGACGGTGTCGTGGCCAGGCAGGGTCACCACTTCGGTGCCTACAGGGAGTGCGGTTCGGATGCGGTCTACTTCTGCTGGCGTCGCATGCCAGCCTGCAAGAACCTTCATCAGGTGTCCCTTTCATGTTGGTCAGGCCGAGGATTCAGTACTCGACTGTGAGGACGTTTTCGGCCGTTGTTAGTAGTGTCCGTGGAACGGAGTTCGGTCTCGTGCGACATCCACGAGGCTCATGGCGGTGGTGAAGTCGTAGACAAGTACGTCCGGCCACGCTGCTTGAATTGAACTGGCGTAGGCGGGTAGCGCAGCGCACTCGAGGAGCAACATACGCATTTCGGGGTCAGCTTGTAGGAGTCGACTAGCCGCGTCCACAGTTTCCTTGCAGATTGCGTTGGCATCGAGTTCATCGTGGCCGTCGAACATAGTTTGTTTGAAACTTGGGGACTGCTCAAGGCCGGCAATGCGCACTCGGTTACCGACGTTGGGAAACTCCCGCTCGATAAATGCTGATGTCAGGGTCTTCGAATCGGCCGTGATGATTCCAATCGGCGAATGGGGTGCCGTTATTGCGGCGATGACCGGAAGTTGCACCAGACTCGAAAGTATGACGGGACGATCTGGAACGGCGCGCGCGACTGCCGACTGATAGCGAATCATGAATCCACAATTGCTTGTGATCGCGTGAGCGCCATTCGCTACAAGTTCTTGTGCGGCAGAAATGACGGCCTGCTGGAATTTTCCTTCTTCATCACCGAGAATGGCGCGGACGCTGAGGCCGGGAACGCTCGAGAAGAGAGTATGCCCTTTGTATGTTGCCGCGTTGCCCATATCTCCGGGCACGAATGGAGAATCAAAGTCGAGCATGATTGTTCCCCACTCGTACCCATAGGAAATCGCCCCCGACCGTCGACGGTAGACACCGTGATCACCCCGCCTAAGCATTGGGGCGCTGCTGTCCGAACACGGCAAAGTAGTAGGCGAGGTATGCCGCGAGGTTTGAGGTCATATCGTGATGGTCTTTGAGGGGGTTGACCTCGGTAATCGCAAATCCATCGCAGTGCGGCGCGAGTGCCTTGACAGACTCGATGGCATCACGAGAGGTGATGCCGCCAGGCTCGTGCGCACCGGCTCCGGGGGCATAGGCCGGGTCGATCGCATCGATATCGAAACTGAAGAACACATTGTCAGCTCCCTTAATGCGCTCGAGAATGATGTCCACAGAGTTCTCCCAGCCGCGAGCGATGAAGTCGCGAGCGGTGATCTGAGCGGGCCCAGCTTCTTCAATAAATGAAAGGGAAGAGGGGAAGTTGAAATGCCGTAATCCAACCTGAATGCAGTGACTTCCAGAGACACGCTCTAGTTCCAGCGACCGGCGCATACCGCTTGACTGGCTGAGTCTTCCTTGACGTTCATTCTCGCTTTGCAGGTCTAGGTGCGCATCGAAGTGGATCACGGCAACTGAACCATTTGTGCCGTCGTGTAGGCCACGTACGGCGGCATAGAGAATACTGTCGTCGCCGCCCAGCACGATAGGAACACGCCCGCGGCCCACAACCTCAGTGACCGAGGCCGAAATTGCTCCTAAAGACGCGCTGACGTCGTGCGGGATGATCGGGGAGTCACCGCCGTCAGTGAGCAGTTCGGTGGAAGCCGGAATTAGGCCTCCCGTGTCGAGGCTGTAGACGGAACCGTTCTCAGGGCGCATCAGCATCCATGACAGCGATTCCCGGATGCGATCTGGTGCGTATCGGGCTCCTGGCCAGCCCAGAGTGGCCGCCCCGTCGAATGGTGCACCAATGATTTCAAACTCGCGCATGCGGGCAGCGTCAGCAGTTGACATCTAGTCTCTCGCCTCTTTCTCATGTTGGGTGGATCTCATTGCACCGAGGTAGAGTTCGATCACACGCTCATCGTGAAGTAGTTCTCTGCCCGTGCCGCTGAGTGCAACCGAACCCTGTTCCAAGACCAGTCCTCGGTGGCTGATGGACAGGCATTCGCGAGCGTTCTGCTCAACAAGGAGGATCCCTACCCCGGACTCGGCTATGTCGCGAATGGTTGCGAATGCGTCAGCTTGTGCAATGGGTGAGAGTCCGGCGGACGGCTCATCGAGTAGAAGAAGAGGTGGTCCCGGGATGATTGCACGGGCCATGGCCAAGGTCTGTCTTTGGCCTCCAGAGAGCGAGCCAGCCACCGTGGTTCGAAGGTTCTTGAGGGTAGGGAAGAGGTCGAGAACTCGCGCGATAGCCTCAGTGGAATCGTGTTGGCGAAAGCCCCCCATACGAAGGTTTTCCATGACGGTAAGAGACGAAAATACGTTGCTTGATTGCGGAACATAACCAATGCCGCTGCGCATTCGCTGATGCAATTGCAGTGGGAGCATGCTGAGGCCATCAACAAAAATGTCTCCGCTTGTGACGTGCACGAGTCCGGCTATCGCCTTGAGCAATGTCGATTTGCCAGCGCCATTGGCCCCGATGACGGCAACCACCTCTCCCGGGCAGACTTCGAGGTGTGCTCCAGAAATAATGGGCTGGTCAGGATCATATCCAGCTACTAGCTCAGTGACCGTGAGCACCGGATTAGATTTGCCGACTGGGGTCGCACCCAATGTCGTGACGGTTTCCTCAAGTATCTCGGTGGAGGTAGGGTCGAGATCGGTTCCTGCTGGACGCGCTCCGAGGTAGGCATCGATCACCCTCTCGTCGTTGGCCACTTCGACTGGAGTGCCTTCGGCTATCCGGCGACCAAGTGCCATACAAATCACGTGATCGCTTAGTCCCATGACGGCGTCCATATCGTGTTCGATGAACAAGATGGTCATGCCTTCATCACGAAGCTCCGTGAGGTGCTGCATGATGCGCTCGCGCAATGCGGGGTTGACACCCGCGAGCGGTTCGTCAAGCAGCATCATCTTGGGTTCGGCCATGAGGCAGCGCGCGACTTCGAGAAGACGACGCTGGCCACCAGAGAGGTGATCTGCATCCGCACTTGCCTTGTCCGCAAGATTGAAGCGGTCAAGGATTTCCAGAGCGACCTCGGTATTTTTCTCCTCCTGACGCTTCCATGACGGGTGCCACCAAGCGCGTGACAGTGCATCGCGCTTCTGGTCTGGTGCGGCGAGGAGCATGTTCTGCAGTACTGACTGGCCTGGGATGAGCCTCGTTAGCTGGAAACTGCGGATTATGCCGGATCGCGCTATCGCTGGAGCTGCATGGCCAGTTAAGCGGGTGCCCTGGAAGTGCCATTCGCCACGCTCGGCCTTTTCGAAGCCCGTGACAATATTGAAAAGCGTTGATTTTCCGGCACCGTTAGGGCCGATTAGGGCAGTCAGCTTTCCCTCGGGAACACGAATTTCGTCAATGTCGACAGCGGTAACGCCACCAAAGGAACGGCGAATATCCCGCATAACAAGCGCGGCGTTTAGGGTGGGCCGGGAATCAACATTCGAAGAACTCGAGGCCGTTTTCATGGAGCTACCGCCTTCGACTTGGGGCGCCGCCAGCCTGATAGAAGTCCTCTGGGGCGGAATACCACCACAAGAATTAGCAACGCGCCTACAAGTAGGTATCGCACAGCACCAACTTGGTCCTGCCCGAACCAGCCGCCCATCTGCATAGATAGGTCGGCGATTCCACGCAACACTCCGTCGCTGATGGCAAGCAACACCCAGAACACGATCGCGCCTGCGATAGGGCTGAAGATTCGGCCGGCACCACCCATTATGACGATCGCGTAAATCATGAATGTCATACCGCTAGCAAAGCTATCCGGGTTCGCATTCTGTTGGTCAGTAACGAGGATCATCCCTGCAAATGCACCGATTACCCCACCCAGAACCATGACTTGACCCTTGATCGAAAACGTATTCTTGCCGAGGGCACGCGCTAGATCTTCATCTTCTCTGATCGCCAAAACCGTCCTGCCCCAAGGGCTCGAGACGATTGCCCAGAGAGCCCACGCAGTGAGGGCGACCAGCGCCCAGGAGACAACGATTAGCCACAGCGTTCGCCCGGGTACGACGACCGGCCCAATGGCGTAAGTCGCCGACCCAAACGGATTGACGGCATAAAACTCGTCGGCAAAGCGCTGCAGTCCATTGACGCCCCCCGTCGTAGGTCTAGCCCAGCTGGAGCGCAACACCAGCCTGAGGATCTCGGCGGTCGCGATGGTCGTCATCGCTAGGTAGTCCGCACGTAGTCGTACAGTTGGGAGGGCAACGAGCAACGAAAAGACTGCAGCGCACGCCGCACCGACAAGCAGGCCAGCGAGGAAGCCTCCGCCAGACACAACAGTTACAGCTAAACCGTAGGCTCCAGCTGCCATCATTCCCGCGAAGCCGAGATTGATAAGTCCTGCGTAGCCGAACTGGATGTTCAGCCCGATCGCTGCAAGCGCGTAGGCGGCGGTCGACGGGCTAATAGCAGCCCTCACCCCGTCAGAGAGTATTGAAGTGACATCCATCAGCCGACCCTCCGCCTGCGACCGAAGATGCCTTGTGGCCGCAAGAGCAGGATCAGAATGAGGATCGCAAGAGCCGTCATGTACTTGAGCTCCGCAGGGAGAAAGAGCACGCTCACTTGCGTGACGATTCCAACGAGGACACTGCCAATGACGGCTCCCTTCACGGTATCGAGTCCACCCAAAGTGACACCGGCAATAATGAGTAGTAGAAGTTCGTTACCCATTGCCCAGTCAATTTGCTGAAAGAGGCCGAGTAGCGCACCGCCGAGTGCGGCCATCGCTCCACCGAGAGCCCAGACAATGGTGAGCGTGCGATTCACTTCGATACCTGACGCCCCGGCAAGTACTTGATCATCCGCGACTGCTCGGATCGATTGTCCGGTCGAACTCACCTTGAGGAATATGCCGACCCCGACGAGTGCGGCAATGCAGATCATCTCGCTGACGATCTGTTTGGGAAGCATATCGACGCCGAGGACGGAGATGGTCTGTTGCACGGTGTACTCGGAGTAGCTGACGGAGCCGCCGCCGAAAATGAAGAGAAAGAGGTTTCTGCTGGCGAGTCCCAAGCCGATGGCGACGACCAGCGTACTGGTAAGGGAGACGCCTCGATGTCTGAGCGGTCGCCACAGGCCCCGTTCAGAGCCAACCCCTACGATTGCCCCGATTACGACAGCGATAGCAATAGCGAGAATTAGCGGCACGCCAACGATCGCGTTGAGCCACCAGGCCGATAGCGCTCCCAGTGTCGCAAACTCGCCGTGGGCGAAGTTGAACACGCCACTAGTGGCGAAGACCAACGAGAGGCCCATTCCGATGAGCGCGATTATGAGGCCGAGCCTCAGCCCGTCGGAGACTGCTTGGGCGAAGCCCTGCATTCCCGACGGGCTGAGCACCGCTAGCGCGGCCACTCCACCGAATGCGGCTGTGACCCATAGGGCCGTGATTGCCGGATTCATGCTCCGCTGCGTTGCTGCAACCTGAGCGGTATCAGTAGCGGTGGGGAGTGACATGGAAGTGACTAGCCTCCGATAGTGCGACGTACAGTGTCAACGACTGGCGCGGAACCGGTCTTGTCCATCACGAGGATGTCGTAGAGGCCAGTTGTGGGCTCACCTTCACTGTCGAACTCGAGCGGACCCGCCGCACCCACGTATTTGATGGACTTACCATCACTGAGCAGTGCCTTGCAGTCTGCGAAAGTCGCACATTCGACTTCTCCGTTAGTCAGATCGATCATGATGTCGGCGATTTCACGAGGAACCACTGAACCAGTTGCTTCGACCCCGAGCGCGATGAGGATAGCGCAGTCGTAAAAGTACGGGCTGAAGGCGGTTGTCGGTAGTTCAGGATATTCTGAAAGGAGTCGCTGAGTGAAGCTCGTTCCCTCACCTGAAGACGCCTGCGTGAAGGTCATCCCTTCGATCACGGCAGGATTGGACGGGTCAACTGCCGACGCCAGTGCGGAGATCGGCAACGCATCGGTGCCGTACAAGTTGACGACATCGGGCCCAAAACCACCTTGGATGAGACCCTGGATGATTGTGGCGCCCTCATCAAAGCTGAAGAGAACTATTGAGTCGGCACCGCTCGAAATGATGCGGCGCACCTCAGCATCGAAGTTAGAAGCTGCGGGATCGTAGTCGACTCGCTCAGCGACGGTGAGCCCCGCTTCGCGAAGGCTGCTCTCAGTGGCATCAGCAAGACCTGTCGCGTATGCGTCACTGCGTGCAATTATCGCCACGGAGGAACCGCCATCGGCAAGGATACGGTCAGCGAGAACTCCACCCTGAAGGACATCGGATGGCACAGTCCGGAAGTAAAGCCCGTCGTCGGGATAACCGGTGAGAGCAGGCGTCGTGTTCATGCCCGAGCACTGGAGGATTCCGGCTCCAGTGATCTTGTCAATGACGCTGAGACTGATCGAGGAGCTTCCGGCGCCGATGATCGCAGAGACGTCGGCAGCGATCATTCGATCGACGGCTTGGCCAGCAACCGCTGGATCTCCCGCCTCGTCTCCGCCAACCCACTTGATCTCAAGCCCATTTGCTCCGCCGGCTGCTGCGACGTCGGCAGCTGCGAGCTCTAGAGCCGCGATCTGAGGAGATCCGAGACTTGAGATGGGGCCTGTTTGGGGAAGTAACCACCCTATGGTCAACTCAGTTGCGTCGCCTTGATTTCCCGTGGGTTCAACAGCACATCCGCTCAGCAGAAGTGCGGCGCCAACAATGGTGGCGCATCCAGCCGTTGTGAACTTCATTGTTACTCCTTTGGTCGCTGTGGTTGCGCGCTCGATACCACTGACCGAGCCTTGTGTTCAGCCAAGCGCGAACGTCACAACTCGTCCAGCACACTACTGATGAATTTTGAGCTTGAGATTCACTATTCTGATGTAAAAACTGCTTGGAGAGTGACATCTTGGCCATAACTGTGCGGGACTTGCTGCAAGAACGACACCTAAATCTTCGGTGTGTTGCCGCGCACGTCGAGCTTGACCGCGAGATTCGCTGGGTGCACGTGAGTGAGATCGAGGATCCGACACCGTGGTTGAAGGGTGGCGAATTTCTGGTTACGACGGGTATTCAATTGCGGAAAGCCCGGCTTGCGGCTTATATGGAGCGGCTCGCACTTTTTGGGGTGGCGGGGCTGGGGTTCGGTATCGGCCCTGGGGCGGCTACGGCATACCTATCAGCACCACAGGAGCTAGTGGTTGCCGCGGAAGCGAATGGTATCCCTCTACTTGAAGTGCCGTTCGGGACACCATATGTGGCGATCTCAGAATTTGTGACGAGTCGTATTGCGGCGGAGCAGTTCGACGTGATTCAGCGGGCCTATGACGCACAAAGACAATTGACTTCCAGCATTTTGGAGAGCAACGGGCGTAGGAGACTATTGGGATCCCTGGCTAAGTTGACGAACTCTTGGTGCGGTGTCCTGTCACTCGCTGGTGAACTCATTGATTCGTCATCGGAACTGTCGGCTCCCGATCTGACGGTGGTGGATGAGGATATAGATCGTGCGAGGTCACGGGGTGTTGTATCGCGAATCACAGAGCAGGATGGAACGGCTTGGGCGATCCACCCGATCGGCGCCCGCCGTATTGCCCGTCAACTCCTCGTTGTGTGTAAGTCGCGCGCTTTCGATCAGTTTGATCAAACAATAATCGCGGGCTCAGTTTCCCTGCTGTCTATTGATGCTGAATACAGATTTGGGTTCTCACAGGAACGACATCGAGCAATGTCGCGATTGGGCGCACTCGCACTGCGTTCGAAAGCAAGTCAGGAAGACCGACTGGATGCGTTGGCTGCGCTTGGTTTCGATCCCGCGTCGCGAGTGACCGTTGCACACGTTTCGGTTCCCGGTATTGACGGTGTGCAGCTTGCGGAAGAAATCAATGGGGCAACCGTCGAGCGACAGATCAACTACACAATGGCGCACTTCGATGGGGGCTCACACGCGGTGATACTGGGGGTGCGTTCGGAAGAGGCCGAAGCCATAATCGATCAGGCAGTGGTATCGTTGGGCGCTCCCCTGCATCACGTGGGTCTGAGCGAGCACGGATTTGCAGAGCATGCGCCGGTATTGAATTGGCAGGCTACGGTCGCACTGACTCACGCCCGAAGGCGCGGCCTGACGGCTTCCCATTTCGGGAACATGCCGTTGCACGCGACTGTCGCGGGTCTTATACCCCCGGAGCGTCTCCACGAATTGCCGCGTGTACTGATGGCCCCGCTGAACGCGTTCAGCGACGAAGATCGCGTTAAAATGCTGGCCGACTTGGCTGCGTTCTTACGCAATCATGGGACCATCGCATTGGCAGCGCGCGAACGGGGCGTACATCGGCAGACGTTTCTCAAGCGAATGACCCGGTTGGCTAAGATTCTGGACTGTGATCTTGACTCAATGGACGACCGTACGGCGCTATGGCTAGCTCTCGAGGTCGGAACCTCGTTCAAGAACGCTGTTAGGGTGTGAGCTCAAATGTGGGCTCAGCGCTGTTGCCGACTCAGCCAACGGCTGACCCGCACTAGTCTTTAGGCGGGCCGCCGCGCACGGAGGAACGCCATCGGCAGGGTGAGCAGTGAGATGACGGCCGCGGCGAGCAGCGCGATGGGGAATGTGAATCCTGTGGCGATGGCGCCCACGATGACGGCACCGAGCCCGGTGCCCGTGTCGAAGCTGATGTTCCATGCGGCACTAGCGACGACCTGGTGCCGTCGGGGCACGGCGGCGAAGGAGAGCCCAAGGGTGAGGTTCTGCAGTGCACCGTAGCTGAGCCCGATGAGTGCCATGCCGGTGAGCAGCGCGGCGGCCCGGTCGGTTCCGGCAACGGACCACGCGCACAGAATCAGCCCGACGACGGTGCTGAGCACGCACGGCCACAGCAGGCCGCGCCCCCCGTACCGGTCGGCGGCGTAACCCGCGCCCCACCGGGAGAGTGCGGTGAATCCGGTGAGCAGAAGCAGTGCAACCATGGCGAGAAGAGCATCCGGCGCGAACTGGGGCACGAAGGTGATGAGGGCGCCTCCGGCGAGAGTGACGCCGAGCAGCAGCACCATCGGGGGTACGAGTCCGGCGAAGCGGTGCAGGCCACCCTGCAGGTTGGGGTTTTCCAGATCCGGATGCCGCGGCAGGTTGTCGATGCGGTGCCCCAGCCGGTAGGCGGCACCGACGCCGAGCAGAGGGGCGAGCGCGGCGATGAACACGGTGGCGAAGCCGAAGTTCTCCGCAACCCACGGCGCAAGTGGGAGCACGACCACCTGGGGTGCGGCGCTGGCGAGCCCGAACGCGCCGATGGCTCGGCCGCGTCTCGCGGGTTCGATGAGCTCGGCGATGGCGCTGCTGCCGGTGACGGTGAGGATGGCGAACCCTGCGCCGCGCACGGCAGCGAGGGTGAGAACGAGCGGGAGGGCGTCGGAGAGCAGGTGCAGCGGCGCGGGGAGGCCGAGCAGGAGGAGACCGGCGACGAGCACGCGAGCCCAACCGTAGGTGCGCAAGAGGCGGGGAACGAACAGTTGCACGGCGACGGTGCAGAACATGAAGACGCCGGTGACGAACCCCACGCCGGTAGCGTTCGCTCCGCCCTGGGCGGCCCACATCGGGGCGACGGGCATGAGCAGGGCGAATCCGGCGAAGCCGGTGGAGGTCATGACGATCAGCTGCGGTATGCCGGGTGCCCGCCAGACGGATCGCTCTGGGTTTCCTCCGCTCTGGTCCGGCTGCATTTTCGACACGCTCACCAGTCTGCCCCCTCGGCAGGTGCGGAGCGGGCGCTAGGCATTCATGAGTTCGAGCAGCGCGGTGGTGGTGCGCCAGTTGCGGATAGTCATGAGCTGGTAGTTGCGCGTACCGACGATTTTGCTCATCCTCGACCTGCTGGCCTGCGCGTCGAGCCGCGAGAAGTAGAGAACGCCCGGCCCGGGTGCGACCGCGTCGACTCCGTCGCGCAGCTCGGGCAGTGCGGCGAGGGCCTCGTCAACGGCGAGCGGATGCTTGAGAAAGATGACGTCACTGCGCAGGTGCGGCGCCCCATGATCGGCGGGTGCTGCCGCAACGGTCGCGGCGAGTTCATCGCGGCTGCGCACGACGACACGGATGGGCAGCTGGAAGCGCTCCAGCAGCATCCGCTCGAGGTCGTCTTCGAGGGCGCCCTCTCCCCCACTGCCGGTGCTGAAGAGCACGTTGCCGCTCTGGATGTAGGTGCGCGCGTCACCGTACCCGGCGCTGGTGAAGGCGTCGGCGAGCTCGGGCATGCGGATGAGGTTCTTGCCGCCCACGTTGATGCCGCGCAGGAGCGCGACGTGCGTGACCATACGAAGACGGTACTGGAAGAATGAGGCACCGAGTGAAGGGAATGTTCCGATGTCTGACCTGTTCGATCTGGGTGGTTCCGCGGCGCTCGTGACGGGCTCGAGCCGGGGCATCGGCTTCGCGGTGGCGCGCGCCCTGCTGCGACAGGGGGCATCCGTGCTGGTCAACGGCTTCGATGAGGCCGAGACGACGCAGGCGGTCGCGTCACTGAACGACGAGTTCGGGGCAGGCCGTGCCGTGGGGGTGCCGGGCGATGTGACGGTGCCCGAGACATCCGCCCACCTGGTGTCGGCGGCACTGGATGCTTTCGGTCGCCTCGACCACGCGGTGTGCAACGCGGGCATCGACATCATCAAGTCGGCGATCGAGTACTCGCCGCAGGAGTGGGACAGCATTCTCGACGTGAACCTGCGGGGCGCCTTTCTGACGGCGCAGGCAGCGGCCCGCCACTGGATCGCAGTGGGCAAGCCCGGTTCGGTGACATTCACGTCGTCGGTTGCCGGTTCGGTGGGGGTGCCCACGCTGAGCCCCTACGCGGCGAGCAAGGGCGGGGTGAACCTGCTGGTGCGCACCCTCGCGGCGGAGTGGGCACCGCACGGGATTCGGGTGAACGCGGTCGCACCCGGCTACGTGGACAACATCATGACGGGCGTGACGGCGCACGATGACCCGAAATCGGAGGAGCGCATTCTCGCGTTCACTCCCCTGGGCCGACGCGCCTCGGTGGACGAGATCGCGGCACCCTACGCGTTCCTGGCCTCCCCCGCAGCAAGCTACGTGACGGGGGCGGTGCTGGCGGTGGATGGCGGCTACACGGCGATCTGAGCCGTGTTGCCTGCGGGCGGGGCCTGTCGGCATCTGGCTCGCCGCCTAAGGGATTTACCCATGGCGCCGGGAGCGACCTGTTGTTGTACTCGACGTGTCGGTGTGCGGGACGGAGGGCGTGGCATGATCTTCGGAGGCAATCGGGCGTTGCTGGCGGTTACGGTGGGGGCCCTGGTGGTGTCGCTCACCGGCTGCGTGAACTTCGGTGGCCCTGCTGACCCCGCATCAGGCGGCATGCTGGAGTGCGAGCGTCGCGGTGAGCCGTGCACGCTCGCGGAGGCGTCACCGGAGGCGCTGGCGCTGACCCGAGTGATCACGGGGGTCGCGGCCGACTACCTGGGTGCCGGTGTCGAGCCGCGGGTGGTCGCCGCCGAGGTGGCGATGGTTCCCGGCGTGGTGGAGACGGGTTCGGATGAGCTGGGCGTGTTCTTCAGGGTGGAGAACGCGCCGCCCGCCTGGGTGATGCTGGACGAGCTCGACGGGAACCCGGTCATGGGCGGGTGGTTCGGTGCCGCACCGACCGGGTCCGCTGCCGCTACAGTAGCCAACCCGATCGCAGTTAATCGGCCCGTGGTCATCCCGACCACAATGGCCCCCACCGTGGTCTCCCCGGCGGCACGCACGGAGACGCAGGCGGGCGGGGGCGGGATTGCCGGCACGCCCGGCGAGGGCAAGCATGCCCTGGTGCTGAGTCCGTGGGGGTTTGAGATGACCAACGAGGTGGGGGCGCGGTTGGCGGCTGACCGCGATTTCAGTGAGCGGGGCGGTTCGGTGACGACGCTGCTGTGGGATGAGACGATCGACCCGGTG
>DAOMOV010000025.1:0-14319 GCA_035444505.1 Terrimesophilobacter sp. | reverse complement strand
CCAACCCCGTGCACCTGGGTCACCACCACAGGGCAGATGGTCGGTGGCGCGTCTATGCTTTCGCGGATGGGACGACGGCGGGGGAGGCCTCAGTGCTTGCGGACTGGGCCGAGTGGATGGCCGACGGCGACTCACCCGTCGCGCGCTTCACGCCCGTCAGTGCCGACCGTGACCGGGTGTTCGACGTCAAGGTCATCTACCAGCAGACGTACGAGCAGGTCGACCTCGGTCGGGTGCCCGACATCTTCCTGCCCCGCGTGGGCGACTACGGGCTCATCGACTACGAGAAGGTGTACGCCGCCGACCCCCGACGCGGCGACATCTTCGAGGAGCGGGACATCGACCGCGCGGGGTGCGTCGTCATCGTGCGCCCCGACCAGTACGTCGCACACATTCTGCCGTTGACCGCCCGCGACGAACTGACCGCGTTCTTCGCGAGGAGCATGCTCGCCGGGCCTGCAGCCCAGGCAGGCGCGGGGCTCAGCTCTCGATGAGTTCGCGCTTCTGGCCCATCCGGAAGATGAGCCAGTAGTACGCACCGATCATGATGCCGCCGCCGATGATGTTGCCGAGCGTCACCGGCAGCAGGTTGCCGACGAAGAACTGGCCCCAGTCGAGCAGGGCGTAGTCGGCCTGTGCGATGCCGAGTTCGGCCCAGAACCCGGCCGGCGCGAGGTCGTGAATGAGGATGCCGAACGGCACCATGAACATGTTCGCCACCGAGTGCTCAAAACCCGCCGCCACGAACAGTGCGATCGGACCCGTCACCGCGAGCACTTTGTCGGTGATGGTGCGGCCCGCGAACGCCACCCACACGGCGAGACACACGAGCAGGTTGCAGGCGATGCCGAGGAAGAATGCCTCGACAAAGTTGTGCTCGAGCTTCGTCATCGACGTATCGAGAATCACTTTGCCCCAGCGGCCACCCGCCTGCTCCCACGAGCCGCCGAACCAGCACAGGATGATCATGGTCACCGCGCCGATGAAGTTGCCCACATAGACGATGCCCCAGTGCATGAACAGGCGCCGCCACGTGATGAGCTTCGACGCACGTGCAATCAGCGTCATCGACGTCGACGTGAACATTTCGGCCCCGGTCAACACGACAAGCGCGAGGCCGACCGAGAATACGAGGCCACCGATGACACGGGAGACCCCGTAGCCGAGCACGTCTACGGTTCCCACTTGGCTCGTCGCGAAGAACACGAAACCGAGGGCGATGTACCCGCCGCCGGAAAGGGAGAGCAGGAACGCCCGCCACGGGTGATTGAGAGCCTTGTGCGCTAGCGCGTTTTCGGCGACTGCGGCCGCCTCGGCCGGCGAAAACATGACGGGACTGTCGGACCGAGTCAACTTCTGGCTCCTCTAACGCTGGTGGGGAGGGGTCATTGTCACTGAATTCTAATCGCCCGAGGATGTCAGCAAGCGCACCCGTCGTACCGTGTTAATTCTTGCGGATTCGCTTCGCCAGCCCTCCGCAATGTTGGATGGGATTGATAGCCTGATAGCGACGGCTACTGCACCACCAAGGAGTGAAGCCCTATGAACGCTAACCCGGACTTCCCGTTCTGGTTGCAAGCCACCCACCTCATCAATTTCGTGCTCATCGGCATGCTGTTCCGGTCAGGCTGGGAGATACTCTCCTCGCTCCCGCGGCTGTGGTGGAGCAACGACTCTGCCCCGGGCAAGGAGTGGCTGCGCTTCACGAGGCGCAAGCTGCCGAAGGAGGAGGGCGTCTACACGTCGCTCATGGACGAGAAGGACCTCTCACCGGTCATCGGGCTCCCCGGTAAGGGCAACGTGGGCCTAGGCCGCCACTGGCACGGCCTCTCGGTCATGCTGTGGGTGCTCAACGGTGTCGTCTACGTCGTGCTGCTGTTCGCCACGGGACTGTGGACGCGCATCATCCCCACCTCGTGGGACGTCATCCCCGAGGCGTGGGACTCGTTCGTCATCTACCTCGGCTTCGGCATCCCCTCGATCGAGCACTTCCAGCCCTATGACGCGCTGCAGATGCTCGGCTACACGTTCGTGATCTTCATCCTCGCGCCGTTCATGATGCTCACGGGCGTCGCCATGTCGCCCGCGATTCGTTCGCGCTACCCCTGGTATGTGAAGTTCTGGGGCGGACACCAGGGTGCCCGGTCGCTGCACTTCATCGCGATGGTGCTCATGGCGGGCTTCATCGTGATGCACGTGTCGCTCGTGTTCCTGGTGCACCGCGAGTACAACGTCGTGCACATGGTGTTCGGGGATGTCGACACCGCCCGCTACGCGCAGGCCCTCGTCATCATGATCGCCACGATCGTGGCCGTCATCGTGTTCTGGATCGCTCTGAGCTACTGGACTCTCGCCAACCGGGTTCGCGCGCACCGCTTCCTGTCGTGGTTCACCGAGATCGGTCGCAAGGTCTTCCTCAACTGGATGAAACCGCGGCTCAAGGAGCAGAAGTCGTACACCGACAAGGACATCTCCGGGTTCCACTGGACCAACGGGCTTCCCCCCACCCAGGAAGAGTCACCCGACTTCGTCAAGTACCGCGACAGTGACTGGGACGGTTACACGATCACCATCGGCGACCACATCAATGGAACGTCGAAAGTGCTCACCCTGGACGACATGCGGGCTCTTCCGCAGATGTCGTATGTCGGGATCCACACCTGCATGCAGGGCTGGTCGGCGACCTCCCGCTGGTCAGGCCCCCGTCTTGAGGACGTCATGGCTCTCCTCGGTCCGCGTCCTGAGGGCGCCAACTACCTCATGATCGACTCGTACGGCCTCGCGCAGAAGATGATCGACAACCGCCCACGCGAGCCGTTCTACGCGGTGCTCGATCTCGACACCGTCGGCGAGGCACAGACGATTCTCGCGATCGAACGCAACGGTGAGCCGATTCCGCTGTATCTGGGTGCCCCCGCTCGTATCCGCGCGGAGTCGCACCACGGCTACAAGATGGTGAAGTGGGTGAACTCGATCACGTGGATCGCTGACTACGCCGAGTACGGTGACGGTCGTGGCGGCACCCGCGAGGACTCCGCGCTTCAGGTGATCAACGGAAGGATCTGACCCATGACAGAACGCATGGTTTCGACGAAGCTGCGGGTCGACGGGGTGCACACGGATGACGACGTCCGCCACGCGCTGCAGGCACTGTATGACGTGTTCACCGAACTCGGAATCGGCCAGGGCACGTTCGAGGTGGAGCGCGACGGCAGCGCGGCGAAGCTGTGGGTGAAGCACCTCGCCTCCATCGATGTCGACGTCGACGCGGTCAACGCCGCCCTGGAGTCGGCCGGGCACTTCCGCGTCATCGAGTAGGTGACTTGAGCGCTACCCACAGGTCTGCGCGCAGACCAGGGTCGTGCAGGGACCTGCCCAGTATGGACTCGGCGATGTCGAGCCGATTGCGCAGAGTATTGCGGTGCACCCCGAGTGATACGGCGGCCGGCGCCATCTGACCGTTGTGAGTGAGGAACGCCCGAAGCGCATCGCTGAGTTCCACAGCATCGTCGCGGGTCGCGATATCGTCGAGCAGCTCAGCGGCGAAAGACTCGAGCGCAGCCGGATCGAGCAGACTGTCGACGCCCGCATCAACGAGTTCGCTCCACTCCACCGCAGGCCTCCCCGGTGTGGCTGCGGCGAGAGCGAAGCGGGCCGCGTCGTCACTTCGGGCCAGGGCCGACAGTTCCCGCACGGGCCCCGTGCCCGTCTCGAGGGGCGCGAGCAGAGCGAGCACGGCGGCACGTTCATCCTCGGTCGGTCCGATGACGACAACAAGGTTGTCGCCCAGAACAGCCGCAAGTGATCCCGGGGAATGGGCAGCCTCAATTCGAACCAGGGCATCGTCAAGGTCTGGGGCAGCACCGCGGGCTCGCAGCACGCGGCCGTGCGACTCCGGGAACGCGACCGGATGCGGCGAGCCCGCCAGCAGTAGGCGAGCCGCATCGACATCCGACCGCAGTGCCAACGACAGGGCACCAGAACGGATGCGGCGGTCAGCATCCCGCTCAGCGCGCGCCCGCTCGCGGTCGAGAGAGAGCAGGGCGAGTGCCGTTGTCACCGCGACGCGATGCTGTGACTCACTTTCCACGACGAGGTACGCATCCGTAGGGTGGCTCACCCCGACCGGGTGGACGGCCAGGCGCGAGCCCGGTGAGACCTCGCTCGATGCGCCCCGCCCGGCCGATCGTGCCAGCCGCCGCACGAGGGGTGTCGCTCGTTCCAGCAGTTCAGCGGGCGCGTGACCGGCCATCAGTTCGCCGGTCGCCGAGCACAGAGCGGCTTCACCCGCCACCGTCACCGCGAGGGCACCCAGCAGGTGCTCGGTGCCCTGCAGGGCCGCTGTCGTGAGGTCACGCTGGTGCTGCAGAGCGAGTCTGTCTATCTCGCGCTCGGTCGACCAGATGAGGTCGGCAACCGCGCGGCTCACGGCGATGAACGGCACGCGGCGAGGCACAACGAAGAGATTCAACCCCAGTTCCCCTGCCGCGTCGTGGAGTGCCACCGGAACGGTGGGGTGGCTGAGGCCGACGCCGAAACCGACCGCGACGACACCGGCCTCCAGCATCCGCTCGGCAAAGAGGCGCCAGTCGTCGTCGCTTCGCTCGATGAGGCCCGTGGTGAGCAGAATCTCGCCACCCTCCAGGAACTGCGACGGGTTCGGCAGTTCACTCGTCGTCACCCAGCGGGCCTCCGCCCCTGGGTCGGGAACGGTCACAGGCTCCAATGCGAGGGCGCGCAGCGCGAGAATGTCCCCCAACGATGGCATATGTCATCCTTGCACAAAAAACGCGCCTTCTCAGTGCGAAGTGAACACTGCAGTTCGCGGGTCGAAGAGTTAGCCTGAACACGAACCATCGGGCTCACGCGCTTGTGCAAGAAGGAGAACCATGTCGACCGCCACCGTCACCAGCGGATCCGAACTGACCCAGTCCAAGACTCCCGGCGAAGTCGCCGCCGGACCTAACTCGCAGTCCCTTGCCGCCCGCAAGGCCGCGGCAGTCTCCAACGCCGTGAGCACCATGATGCCCGTGTACGCGGCGCGAGCCGGCGGCGGTGTGCTCGTCGACGTCGACGGCAACAGCTTCATCGACCTCGGCAGCGGCATCGCCGTCACCAGCATCGGCAACAGCGCCCCCGCCGTCGTCGACGCCGTCACCCGGCAGGTCGAAGCCTTCACCCACACGTGCTTCATGGTCACCCCCTACAGCGGTTACGTCGAGGTCGCCGAACTGCTCAACCGCGTGACCCCCGGCAGCTTCGAAAAGAAGTCCGCCCTGTTCAACAGCGGCGCTGAGGGAGTCGAGAACGCCGTCAAGATCGCCCGCGCCTACACCGGCAAGCAGGCCGTCGTCGCCTTCGACCACGCCTACCACGGTCGCACCAACCTCACCATGGCGCTCACGGCCAAGAACGTGCCCTACAAGAGCGGTTTCGGCCCCTTCGCCGCCGAGGTGTACCGGGCACCGCTCTCCTACCCGTTCCGAGACGGTGGTCTCAGCGGTGCCGAGGCGGCCCACCGTGCCATCGACCAGATCGAGAAGCAGGTCGGGGTGGAGAACCTCGCCGCCGTTCTCATCGAACCGATCCAGGGTGAGGGCGGCTTCATCGTTCCCGCCGAAGGCTTCCTGCCCACCATCGTCGACTGGTGTCGCGCCAACGGCGTCGTCTTCATCGCTGACGAGGTGCAGACGGGCTTTGCCCGCACCGGCGCACTCTTCGCGAGCGAGCACGAAGGGATCGAGCCCGACCTCATCGTCACCGCGAAAGGCATCGCCGGCGGCTTGCCCCTTGCGGCCGTCACCGGTCGCGCCGAGATCATGGATGCCCCCCAGCCCGGCGGCCTCGGCGGCACCTACGGGGGCAACCCCCTCGCGTGCGCCGCTGCCCTTGCCAGCTACGAGACCATCATCGACGAGGGACTCGTCGATCGCGCCATCGCCCTCGGTGAGCGGATGCAGGCAAGGCTGCGCGGCATCCAGTCCACGGATGCCCGCATCGGGGACGTGCGCGGCCGTGGCGCAATGGTCGCCATAGAACTCGTGAAGCCCGGCACCACCGAGCCCGATGCGGCCCTCGCGAAAGCCGTGGCCGCGTACGCGCACCGCAACGGCGTGATTCTGCTGACCTGCGGAACCTACGGCAACGTCATCCGGCTGCTGCCGCCGCTCGTGATCAGCGACGAGCTCCTTGACGAAGGGCTCGACATCCTCGCTGCCGGCCTCGCCGCCAGCTGAACCACAATCGATACGAAACCAGAGAGAACGAATATGACTGCCACACGCGAAAAGGAACTCCTGGCCTCCGTTCCCGACAAGCTGTTCATCACCGGCAAGTGGGTCGACGCCACTGGCGGCGGCACGCTTGACGTGCACGACCCCGCCACCGGAAAGGTCATCCGCACCATTGCCGATGCCACCCCTGACGACGCCAAGAAGGCGATGGATGCCGCAGCCGACACCCAGGCGAGCTGGGCTGCGGTTCCGGCGAGGGAGCGCAGCAACATCCTGCGCCGCGCCTTCGATCTGCTCACCGAGCGAGCCGACGACTTCGCCCTGCTCATGACCATCGAGATGGGCAAACCCCTGGCCGAGTCGATGGGTGAGGTCAAGTACGGTGCCGAGTTCCTGCGCTGGTTCAGCGAGGAAGCGGTGCGCATTCAGGGCCGCTACGGGTCGAACCCCGAGGGAACGGGCACGATGATCGTCACCCAGCGCCCCGTCGGCCCCTGCTACCTGATCACACCGTGGAACTTCCCCCTCGCCATGGCGACCCGCAAGATCGGCCCCGCGCTCGCCGCCGGCTGCACCGTCGTCATCAAACCGGCAGCACTCACCCCGCTGACGACCCTCGCGTTTGCGAAGCTGCTCGAAGAGGCCGGTGTGCCCGCGGGCGTGGTCAACGTGCTCACGACCTCCTCGTCGAGTGCGGTGTCGAAGCCGATCTTCGCCGACAAGCGACTGCGCAAGCTGAGCTTCACCGGTTCGACGCCCGTAGGGATTGCCCTGCTCAAGCAGGCCGCCGACGGTGTGCTGCGCACCTCCATGGAGCTTGGCGGCAACGCCCCCTTCATCGTGTTCGACGATGCCGACCTCGACAAGGCGGTGGACGGTGCGATGATCGCGAAGTTCCGCAACATCGGACAGGCCTGCACGGCAGGTAACCGGTTCATCGTGCATGAGTCGGTCGCCGAGGAGTTCACGCGCCGGATCACCGAGCGGGTCAAGGCCTTCACGGTCGGCCGCGGCACCGAGGATGGCGTCACGATCGGCCCACTCATCGACTCCGATGCGGTCACGAAGGTCGCGGCGCTCGTCGACGACGCGGCCAAGCGCGGTGCCACCGTGCACACGGGCGGCACGGCGATCGAGGGTGACGGCAACTTCTTCCAGCCGACCGTGCTCAGCGGCGTGCCCGCGGGCAGCGAGATCCTCACCGAGGAGATCTTCGGCCCCGTGCTCGCCATCACCACATTCAGCGACGAGCAGGATGCCGTGCGCCTCGCCAACGCGACCGAGTACGGCCTCATCGGCTACGTGTACACGAGAGACCTCGCCCGCGGGCAGCGGCTGATCGACGCGATCGACACCGGCATGATGGGACTCAACGTGGGGGTGGCCTCCAACGCGGCCGCTCCCTTCGGTGGGGTGAAGCAGTCGGGTCTCGGTCGTGAGGGCGGGGCTGAGGGCATCCACGAGTACCTCTCCACCAAGTACACGCTGACGCCGTCGCCGCGCTGAACTGGCTCATTCTGTGTGGGTCGGACGGGGCCGCCTCGCCGTGGGAGTCGCCCACGGCATCCATCACGCAATTTCCGAACTCCGGGGTGACGTTTAGCCTGCACCGCTAAGGTGACTTCATGAATGCTCAGAACGACACGGACCGTGGGAAGGTCAAGCTGCTCTCGGGCGGCAACCCGCAGATCCCCAAGGGCGAGGGCGACGAGCCCGTGCAGGCGTACATCGAGGCGATGCCGGGGTGGAAGTCGGCGCTCGGGCGCACGGTGGACGACCTCGTCACGAAGGAGCTCGGTACGGTCAACAAGGCTGTCAAGTGGAACCAGCCACTGTGGGGGGTCGACGACGGCTGGTTCCTCAGCATGAGGTGCTTCACCAAGTACGTTCAGCTCACCTTCTTCCGCGGTGACCGGTTGACGCCGCCTCCGCCGAAGGAGTCCAAGCACGACGACATCCGCTACCTCGACATTCGCGAGGACGATGAGGTCGACGAGAAGCAGCTGGCGGAGTGGATACGGCAGTCGGCGAAGCTGCCGGGACAGAAGATGTGAGGCTCTGGGCCAATGCGAGGGACTGTTTGTTATCCTTTTCCCTGGAAAGATGGTAGTTTGACTAGCAACTAGCCAGGCTAACTAAATGGGGGGAGGCATGCCAATGACACTCACCGAGGAGGTCGTGCTCCTCGACGAGCAGGGTCAAGCGATCGGCACAGCCGACAAGGCCGACGTCCACACCGCTCACACGCCGCTCCACCTCGCGTTCTCGTGCTATCTCCTGGACGGCCAAGGTCGCCTCCTCGTCACCCGGCGAGCCCTCAGCAAAGTCACCTGGCCGGGCATCTGGACCAACTCGTTCTGCGGGCACCCGCTCCCCGGCGAGGGTCTCGAGCGCGCCGTCGAGCGACGCGCAGAGCACGAACTCGACACACAGGTGAAGGCAATCGAGCTCGCGCTGCCCGACTTCCGGTACCGCGCGACCGACGCGAGCGGCATCGTCGAGAACGAGGTGTGCCCCGTCTACACCGCGACCCTTGACGGCGTGATCGACCCCAACCCCGCCGAGGTGAGCGACTGGGAGTGGGTCGATCCCGAGGCCCTGCACCGCTCCGTGCGCGAGACCCCCTTCGCCTTCAGCCCGTGGCTCGTCATGCAACTGCCCCAGCTCGTCGAAAGCGGCCGACTCGCCCGGCCCCGCAGCGAGCGATCCGAGCGGGAGGAGGCGACATGAGCATCCTCATCGCGGATCAGCTGAGCGAGACCTCGGTGCGTCTCGTCAGCGCCGAACTCGACCGCATCTTCAGCGCGAAAGCCGCCGCCGCGGGCGAGAGAACCCCGCTCGGCCAGCTCTGGCGCCTCGCCGCGGCGCGCACCCACGGCGGCAAGTACGTCAGGCCGCTCACCTTCCTGAGCACGCTCGAATCATTGAGCCCCGGCGCGGCGACGTCGCCGCAACCGGCGACCCTTGTGAGGCTCGCCGCCGCACTCGAGCTGCTGCACTACTCCTTCCTGCTGCACGACGACGTCATCGATGGCGACACGGTGCGGCGCGGTCGGCCCAACCTCATCGGGCAGCTCGCCGCCGAGCACAGCGGTGACCGGCAGCGCGCCCTCCACTGGGCACGCAGCTGCGCCATCCTCATGGGTGACCTCCTGCTCGCCGAGGTGCACCAGCTCATCGCGAGAGTCGACCTCACGGCGCCCCAGCGCACCCGCGCGCTCGACCTCATCGCCCACGCCCTCACCGACTCGGTCGCGGGGGAACTCCTCGACGTCGGCATGAGTGATCGCGTCATCGAGCCCAACCTCGCTACGACTCTTGACATGTGCCGGCTCAAGACCGCCACCTACTCGTTCGAGCTGCCGCTGCGGCTCGCCGCCGCCCTCATCGACGCCCCGCCCGAGATCGAGCAGGCGCTCGCCGCGGCGGGCCGCCACCTCGGGATCGCCTACCAGCTGCGCGACGACCTGCTCTCGACCTTCAGCGACGCGAGCGCACACGGCAAAGACGCGTTCTCCGACCTGCGCGAAGGCAAGGAGACCGCGGTAATCGCCTACGCCCGCATGACGAGCAGGTGGGCGCTCATCGAGCCCCACTTCGGGTCGGTCGCTCTCACCGAGGCCACCGGTCTCGAGGTGCGGCGCATCCTCACCGAGTGCGGTGCGCACTCCTTCGTCTCAGGGCTCATTGACGATGAGCTGCGCGCCTTCCGCGAAGTGCTCGCCACAAGCGACCTGCCCCAGCCCGCCCGCGACACCCTCAGCGGCCTCGCCTCAGCGCTCGCCGATCGCACATCATGATTGAGACCACCACGGCGGCCTCGCTCGCTCAGTACACCGCCGCCGCGGGGCGCGCAGCGAGTGAGGTCATCCGCGCCTATTCCACCTCGTTCGGAGCAGCGACACGCCTGCTCGGTCACCGGCACCGTCAGCACGTGCGCAACATCTACGCGCTCGTGCGGGTCGCCGATGAGCTCGTCGACGGTGTCGCGGCGGATGCCGGTGCCCCCGCAGCCACGGCGGCACAGGCTCTCGAGCAGCTCATCGACGACACGCACCGCGCCATGGAGACGGGCTTCAGCGGCAACCTCATCGTGCACGCCTTCGCCACGACCGCCCGCACGTGCGGCATCGACCGCAGCCTCACCGAGCCCTTCTTCGCCTCCATGCGCAGCGACCTTGAGACTGCCGAGACTCCCGGGCTGCGGACCTTCGACCGGGGCGAGCACGGCGACTACGTGTACGGCTCGGCCGAGGTTGTCGGACTCATGTGTCTTCGAGTGTTCACGCGCGTCAGCCGACTGAGCGACGCCGAGCGCGGTGAGCTTGAGCGCGGCGCCCGGCAGCTCGGTGCCGCTTTTCAGAACGTGAACTTCTTGCGCGACCTCGCCGACGACACCGCCCGGCTCGGTCGCAGCTACCTCAGCGAAGCCGAGCCGATCACCGACGCCGACCGCGACCGCTGGGTCGCCACGATACGCTCGCAGCTCGACGAGGCACGCCGCACGCTGCCGCTGCTGCCCGCGGACGCGCGCCTCGCCGTGCGCAGCGCGCTCGACCTCTTCGCCTCCCTCACGGCACGCATCGCAGCCACCCCCGCTGAGCACCTCTACCGCGAGCGAGTGCGAGTGCCCGGCGCGCGCAAGGCACTCATCGTCGTCCGCGCCGTCGCGACGAGCGTCGTCACGAGCGGGGCGCGCCGGTGACGCGCAGCGCCGTCATAGGGGGAGGCGTCGCCGGCCTCGCCACCGCCGCCCTCCTCGCCCGCGAGGGCCACGAGGTCACCCTGCTTGAGCGAGGCGAGCGACTCGGCGGTCGCGCGGGAACACTCGAGCGTGACGGCTTCCGCTTCGACATCGGCCCCTCGTGGCTGCTCATGCCCCGCGTCTTCGACCACTTCTTCGCACTGCTCGGAACCACCACCGCGCAGCAGCTCGACACCGAGTTGCTCGACCCCGGGTACCGCGTGTTCAGTGAACCCGGCGACGAGGGGGCTCAACCGCCCATCACGGTGCCCCACGGTCGCGCGAACGCTCGCGCCCTCTTCGAACGGCTCGAACCCGGCAGCGGTCCACGCTTCGACGACTACCTCGGCTCCGCCAACCGCGCCACGGTCATGGCCGAGGAGTACTTTCTCTACAACCCCTTCACGAAGGCATCCTCGCTGCTGCGGGCAGACATCCTCAAGGCACTGCCCGAACTCATCGGGCTGCTGACACGCTCCCTCGAATCGTTCGTCGCGAAGCGCTTCTCCCACCCCGTGCTGAGGCAGGTGCTCGGGTACCCCGCGGTGTTTCTGGGAACGAACCCCGCCGATGCCCCCGCGCTCTACCACCTCATGAGCGCCCTCGACCTCGATGCCGGGGTCGAGTACCCGCGAGGCGGTTTCTGGAGACTCATCGAACGGCTCGAGGCTCTCGCTCGCGAGGCGGGGGTCGAGATCGTCACTGGGGCGGACGTCACCGCGATCGAGAGCGAGCGGCGCCCTCGTGGCCTCTCGCGTCGCCGCGGCACCGTGCGCGGCGTCACCTGGGTCAACGGCGCCGGCACCCATCGCACGCTCAAGGCCGACATTGTCGTCTCGACCGCCGACCTCCACCACACCGAGACCCGGCTGCTGCCGCCGCCCCTCCAGAGCTACCCCGAGAAGTGGTGGGGGCGCCGCGTCAGCGGACCGGGCGCCGTCATCGCCCTCCTCGGCGTGCGCGGCGCCCTGCCCGAACTGCCCCACCACTCCCTGTTCTTCACCCGCGACTGGGGCGCCAACTTCGAGGCGATCTTCGGGGCGGCCCCGAGCATCCCGAATCCCGCCTCGGTGTACGTGTGCAAGCCGAGCGAGACCGACACCACGGTGGCTCCCACCGACCATGAGAACCTCTTCGTGCTCATCCCCGTGCCCGCCGACGTGAGCATCGGGCACGGCGGCCCCGAGGGCACGGGCGACCCCCTCGTGGAGCAGACCGCCGACACCGTCATCGACCAGATCGCCGAGTGGTCGGGAGTGAGCGACCTGCGCGACCGCATCGTCGTGCGCCACACGATTGCTCCCGCCGACTTCGCGACCGACTACAACTCATGGCGGGGAGGGATGCTCGGGCCCGCGCACATCCTCACCCAGAGCGCCCTGTTCCGACCGCAGAACGCCTCGAAGCGGGTCGAGGGGCTCTACTACGCGGGTGCTACGACGGCTCCCGGGGTGGGGCTGCCCATGTGCCTCATCAGCGCCGAGCTCGTGCTCAAGCGCATCCGCGGCGACCACAGCGCCGGGCCCACCGTCGCCCGCGAGCCAGAGCTCGCGCGGGAGCAGTGATGGGCGCGCTGTACCTCGCCTCGCTGCTCGTCGCCTCAGGGTGCATGCTGCTGCTCGACTGGCGGTACAGGCTCTACTTCTGGCGCGCGCCGCTCGCCGCAGGCGTCGTCACCATCGTGGGGGTCGTGTTCCTGCTCGTGTGGGATGCGTTCGGCATCCTCCTCGGCATCTTCCTCCGCGGCGACAGCCCCATCGCGACAGGTCTGGTGCTCGCCCCCGAGCTGCCGATCGAAGAGCCCGTGTTCCTCGTCTTCCTCGTGCTGTGCACCATGGTCGTGTTCACCGGCACGCACAGGATGATTGAGGCGAGCGCCGCGCGGAGGTCCCCGTGACCTACCTCGCCCTGACCGTGCCGTTCCTCGCCATCGCCGCCGTTGCGGCCGGGCTGGCTCTGCTGCGGCAGCCTGCCCGCAGCATTCGTCGACACCTCGCCGCCACGGGTATCACGATTCTCGTGCTCGGGACGCTCACCGCCGTCTTCGACTCGCTCATGATCGCCGCCGAGCTCTTCTACTACAGCCCCGAGCACCTCGCGGGCCTCCACCTCGGGCTCGCGCCCATCGAGGACTTCGCCTACCCGCTCGCCGCCGCCCTCGGGCTGCCCGCCCTGTGGTGGGTGCTCACGCGGCGGAAGGAGGGCGAATGACCGCCGACACGGGGCGTCGGAGCGCCGGATTCCTGCGGCAGACCCTCATCGCCTCCAGACCCATCAGCTGGATCAACACCGCCTTCCCGTTCGGTGCCGCGCTTCTCATGGTGACGCGCGAGCTCGACGCCGTCTTCGTGCTCGGGGTGCTGTACTACCTCGTCCCCTACAACCTCGCGATGTACGGCATCAACGACGTCTTCGACTACGCCTCCGACCTCGCCAACCCCCGCAAGGGCGGCATCGAGGGCGCCCTGCTCGAGCCGCGGCACCACCGGCGACTGCTCTGGGTCGCCGCGGTCACCAATGTTCCGTTCCTCGTCTTTCTCGCCGCCGCGGGCGGCCCCGCCACGTGGGTCGCGCTCGCCGTGAGCACCTTCGCGCTCCTCGCCTACTCGGTGCCGGGGCTCCGCTTCAAAGAGCGGCCCGTGCTCGACTCCCTCACCTCGAGCACCCACTTCGTCAGCCCCGCCGTCGTCGCGCTCACCCTCGCGGGCGCTCATGTCACGGCACCGCTCGTGCTCGTGCTCGCCGCCTTCTTCGCGTGGGGCATGGCCGCACACGCCTTCGGTGCGGTGCAGGACATCGGCCCCGACCGCGAGGCCGGCATCGGCTCGATCGCCACCGTGCTCGGCGCCCGCACAACCGTGCGCATCGCCCTCGTGCTCTGGCTCCTCGCCGGAATCCTCATGCTTTTCACCCCTTGGCCCGGACCCCTCGCGTCGCTCGTCGTCGTCCCGTACCTCGTCAACGCGTACCCCTACCTCTCGGTCAGCGATGCCGAGGCGCACGGCACCAACACCGCGTGGCGGCGCTTCATCTGGCTCAACTACATCGCCGGGTTCCTCGTGACCCTTATCCTCATCGCCGCGTGGACGCAGGCATCCTGAACCCCGCCCCTTCCTCTGTAAAGGGTGAGCGTTCGCGGTGACCCATTGCCCCGCGCGCTGTGAGGATGCCTACACTTGCGCATGACCGCATCCATCATCGCCCTCGAGACGATCGTGCCCGACACCGTACTCGTGCAGTCCGACGTGCGCGACGTATTCGCAGCCCAGCCCGAGCTGAATCGGCTCGCGCAGCGACTCGTCCCCGCGACCTTCGACTCCGCCGCGATCGACACTCGACACA
>DAOMOV010000024.1:3695-14682 GCA_035444505.1 Terrimesophilobacter sp. | reverse complement strand
CCCAGTCCTGAGCCTGCGGCTCACCGGCGGGACAGCATCGCTCGACGCCCTCTTTGACGCGATCGTCGTCACCGAGTAGGGCCGCGGATGCCCACGGTCACCGTGTCAGACGACTCGAACCCCCTGCGGTCGCCGCTCGACCGACGGCTCAACCGCATCGCCGGCCCGAGCGCGCTCATCATCTTCGGAGTCACCGGCGACCTCGCCCGCAAGAAACTGCTGCCCGCGGTGTACGACCTCGCCAACCGCGGACTCCTCCCACCCGGATTCGCCGTCGTGGGCTTCGCTCGTCGTCAATGGGCACACGAAGACTTCGCTGCGACCGTCCACGACGCCGTGCGAGAACACGCGCGCACCACCTTCGACGAAGACGTGTGGAAACAGCTCGCCAAAGGCATCCGATTCGTCGAAGGCGAGTTCTCTGACGACCACGCTTTCGGCACGCTCAAGGACGTGCTCGCCGAACTCGAACTCAGCCGCGGCACCATGGGAAACCACGCCTTCTACCTCTCCATCCCCCCCAACCAGTTCCCCATCGTCACCGAACAGCTGCGTCGCTCAGGTCTCGCCGAACAAGTGCCCGGTGCGTGGCGTCGCGTCGTCATCGAAAAGCCCTTCGGGCACGACCTCGCCTCCGCCAGGGAGCTCAACGACACCGTGCTCTCGGTATTCCCACCCGACGCTGTGTTCCGCATCGACCACTACCTCGGCAAAGAAACCGTGCAGAACCTGCTCGCCCTGAGGTTCGCCAACGAACTATTCGAACCCATCTGGAACGCCGACCACGTCGATCACGTGCAGATCACCATGGCCGAGGACATCGGCGTCGGCGGTCGCGCCGGATACTACGACGGCATCGGTGCGGCACGCGACGTCATCCAGAACCACCTGTTGCAGCTTCTCGCCCTCACCGCGATGGAAGAACCGGTCTCCTTCGACGCCCGCGACCTGCGCGCAGAGAAAGAGAAGGTGCTCTCCGCACTTCGATTGCCCGAGGACATCGGCACCGCAACCGCCCGAGGGCAGTACACCTCGGGGTGGCAAGGAGGCGAACGCGTCGTCGGATTCCTCGAGGAAGACGGCATGAACCCTGAATCGGCAACCGAGACTTACGCCGCCGTACGGCTCAACATCAACACCCGTCGGTGGGAAGGGGTGCCCTTCTACCTCCGCGCAGGCAAACGGCTCGGGCGCCGCGTCACCGAGATCGCCGTCGTGTTCAACCGCGCACCCCAATACCTCTTCGCGCCCACCCAGACCTCCATGCTCGGCCAGAACGCCCTCGTCATTCGCGTGCAGCCCGACGAAGGCGTCACCATCCGCTTCGGCTCCAAGGTGCCCGGGCCCGCGATGCACGTGCGTGACGTCACCATGGACTTCGGCTACGGGCACGCCTTCACCGAAGACAGCCCCGAAGCCTACGAACGGCTCATCCTCGACATGCTCATGGGCGACCCGCCCCTCTTCCCCCGACACGAAGAAGTCGAACTCAGCTGGAAAATCCTCGACCCCATTGAGGAGCACTGGGCGGCCAATGGCGCACCCGAGCAGTACCGACCAGGGTCCTGGGGCCCCGCATCCGCCGACACGCTCCTTGCCCGCGACGGACGACACTGGAGACGCCCATGATCGTCCAACTGCCCGGCACCACCGTGAGCAAGATCTCGCGCGCTCTCGTCGACATCCGAGAAGAAGGCGGGGCCGTGGCCCTCGGCCGCGTGCTCACGCTCGTCATCTGCACCGGCACCGGCGAAGTCGAAGAGGCCATCACTGCCGCCAACGACGCCTCCAGAGAACACCCGATGCGGGTCATCGTGCTCGCCACCAACCCCGGCGGAAGCACACACAGACTCGACGCCGAAATCCGCGTAGGCGGTGATGCTGGCGCGAGCGAAGTGATACTTCTGCGCGCCTACGGCGACACGGCCAGCAATCAGGAGAGCCTCGTCACCGGCCTCCTCCTGCCCGACGCTCCCGTCGTTGCGTGGTGGCCCGGAGTCGCCCCCGACAACGCATCGCAATCGCCGATCGGTGCAATGGCGCAGCGACGCATCACCGACGCCGCAGTGCAAGCGGACCCGCGCGCATACCTTTTCCAGCTCGCAAAGACCTACGAACCCGGGGACACCGACTTCGCCTGGACTCGCCTCACCCTGTGGCGCGCTCAACTCGCCGCCGTCCTCGACCAACCGCCCTACGACTCCGTCACAGCAGCATCGGTCACCGGCGCGAGCGACTCCCCCTCCACCACCCTGCTCGCAGCCTGGTTGCGCGGTGCTCTCCGTGTGCCCGTGAACCAAACCCTCATGGAGCCGCCGGGCAACCGGCCCGGCATCCACCGGGTCGCACTCACTCGACCCAGCGGCGACATCGTTCTGGAACGCATTCAACCGTCGGTCGCCGCGCTCACACAGCCCGGGCAGCCCGAACACGACATTCCTTTGCCGCGCCGCAGCCTGCGCGACTGTCTCACCGAAGAACTGCGCAGACTCGACCCCGACGACGTCTTCGGAACCGTCGTGCGCGACGATCTCGCCCGACTCAGCGAACCCGTCACAGCGTCCATTTCCATCGTTACCGGTGACAACTCTGAGGGAGGCCACCCGTGAACATCCACCGCACTGTCGTCCTCCACCACGACCGAGCGGGAGTCGTCAACGCACTCGCCGCACGAATCGAAGCAACGCTCTCCGAACTGCTGGGCAGCAAGTCGGCCGTTCATCTCGTACTCACCGGCGGCACTGTCGGCATTGACGTACTCGCAGCCCTCGGCGCCTCAACCACGACTCGAGCTCTCGACTGGTCTCGCATACACGTGTGGTGGGGCGACGAGCGCTGGCTGCCGGCCGCTCATGAAGAGCGCAATGATCACCAGGCGGATGAGGCGCTCCTCTCGCTCGTCGACGTGCCCGCTCACAACGTTCACCGCTTCGCCAGCGACGACGGGGGCTCGTCGCTCGACGACGCGGCTGCACAGTACACGGACGAACTCGCGACGCACGCACCCCGTGGTGAGACGACACCCGTTTTCGACATTCTGCTTCTCGGCGTTGGTCCTGACGCGCACATCGCCTCGCTGTTTCCCGACGGTGACGGCATCACCGAATCGGAGAAGCCCGTGGTGGCCGTGCGGGAGTCCCCGAAACCGCCACCGGAGCGGCTGAGCCTCACGCTCCCCTCGATCTGTCGCGCAGACCGGGTCTGGTTGGCCCTCGCAGGCGGCGACAAGGCGTCAGCGCTCTCCCTTGCGCTATCGGACGCACACGTCAATCACGTGCCGGTCGCTGGCGCACGCGGTCGTCTGGAGACGGTGTTCTTCGTCGACGCGGATGCCGCAGCCGATGTTCCAGCAGAACTCATTGCCGAGCATCAGGATTAGTCAAGAGCAAGAGCAGGCTTGGCCGCCCTTCGCCGCTCGGTGCGATTCGGGTCAGTTCAGGCCGCGTCGCGACCGAAGCTGCTGCAGGGCGTCATCGAGAAGGGTCGACGCCTCTTCTTCTGTGCGGCGCTCCTTCACGTAGGCGAGGTGGGTCTTGTAGGGCTCCAGTTTGGCCACAGCCGGCGGGTTCGCCCGGTCACGCCCGGCAGGCAGACCACAGCTTGGGCAGTCGAACTGCTCCGGAATCTCCTCGGGCTCGATCGTCGCCAAGAAGTACGGCTTCATCTCGTGGTCGTTCACACACCAGTACGACACCTGAAGGCGATCGGCGTGATAACCCCGATCCTGCTCCCCCATCGGGCCTGAGCCGACGCGTGAACCCCGAATTGCACTACCGCCAGATGCCACGTGACAACCCTTCCTAGACGCCGAGACCGGTGTCGAACTTCGTGATGACGCCGAGAACCACGATCGATCCGACCCAGATGATCGCGAGAATGACGGTGAACCGGTTGAGGTTTCGTTCCGCGACACCCGAAGAACCAAGGTTTGACGTCACGCCCCCGCCGAACATGTCGGAGAGACCCCCACCGCGACCCTTGTGCAGCAGGATGAGCAGCGTGATCAGGAGGCTCGTCACACCGAGCACGACCTGAAACAGAACCTGGAGGATGTCCACGAGGAGCCTTTCTATTGACCGCCGCTGCGGCGAGCAGGGCGGTTCGCCCGCACTAGTATACGCGGCGCCTAAACGCCCACGTGCTTGCGGAACTGCGCGATGGCAGAAAACTCCGCCACATCGAGGCTCGCTCCGCCCACGAGAGCGCCATCGATGTCGCCTTGACGCATGAACCCGGCGATGTTTCCCGACTTCACCGACCCCCCGTACAGGATGCGCGTCGCTGCTGCGGTGTCGTCCCCGAGAGCGTCAGCGACCACGGATCGCAGCGCAGCCGCCACAACCTGGGCTTGCTCGGGCGTGGCCGCCTGACCCGAGCCGATCGCCCACACAGGCTCGTAGGCGACGACGATGCTCGCCCCCTTCGGAACACCGGCGAGAGCGGTTGTGAGCTGGGCCACCGGGATCGCGGCGGGACCGTGCTGCTCGAGGTCCTCCGCGGACTCCCCAACACACACCACAGGAACAAGCCCGTGTTTGATCGCAGCGGCCAGCTTTGCGGTGACAATCTCGTCTGACTCGTGGTGCAGCGTGCGACGCTCGGAGTGACCGACGATGACGTAGTCACAGTCGAGGGCAGCGAGGAAAGCGCCGGAGACCTCACCGGTGTAGGCCCCCGAATCATGCATGGAGACATCCTGTGCCCCGAGTTTCAGCGGGAGCTTGTCCGCGCTGATGAGAGTCTGCACCGAGCGCAGGTCGGTGAACGGCGGGAAGACGCCGACCTCGACGGCGTCGAAGTCGTGCTTGGCGTCCTTGAGGTTCCAGGCCAGCTTCTGCACGAACGCGATCGCCTGCAGATGGTCGAGGTTGAGCTTCCAATTGCCTGCAATGAGGGGCACTCGTGCCGCCGCTGCTACGCCCATCCGAGGGCCTCCAATCCGGGTAGTTTCTTGCCCTCGAGAAATTCGAGGCTCGCGCCCCCGCCCGTCGAGATGTGTCCGAAGTCATCGTCGGAGAACCCAAAGGCTCGCACCGCCGCCGCCGAGTCGCCCCCGCCGATAACGGTGAAGCCCCCCGAGTCCACGAGAGCCTGTGCGACAGTGCGTGTGCCATGAGCAAAATCATTGAACTCGAAGACTCCCATGGGGCCGTTCCAGAAGACGGTGCCGGAGGCGCGAATGATCTCGGCGAAGGTGCTCGCGGTGTCCGGGCCGATGTCGAGTCCGATGCCAGCCGCCGCCCAGGGAGTCAACTCGATCGACTCGACCGCGCGCACCGTATGCTCGGCGTCCGCTGCGAAAGCCGAGGCGACCACGGTGTCCGTGGGCAGCACGACATTGACGCCGATCCGCGCCGCTTCAGCGATGTAGTCGCGAACCGTGTCGAGCTGCTCGAGCTCGAGCAGGCTCCCGCCCACCGTGTGGCCGCCAGCGGCGATGAATGTGAACATCATCCCGCCGCCGATGAGCAGATTGTCGACCTTCGGAAGCAAGTGCGAGATCACCCCGAGCTTGTCGGAGACCTTGGATCCGCCAAGAACGATCGTGTAGGGGCGAGCTGGCTCACGCGTGAGTCGTTCAAGCACACCGAGTTCGGTCTCGATCAGCCGACCGGCCGCGCTCGGCAGCTGCTCAGCGAGTTCGTACACGCTTGCGTGCTTGCGGTGCACGACTCCGAAGCCGTCAGAAACAAGGGCGTCACCGAACTTCCCCAGTTGAGAGGCGAACTCGGCGCGCTCGGCGGCATCCTTGCTCGTCTCGGCTGCATTGAATCTCAGGTTCTCAAGAACCACGAGCCCACCGGGTGCGAGCGACGACACTGCGGTCTGAGCCGATTCCCCCACGGTGTCGGTCGCAAACACTGCGTCGCTGCCGAGCAGTTCGCCCAGCCGATGCGCAACCGGCGCGAGACTGTATTGCGGGTCTGGACCGCCATCCGGACGCCCAAGATGCGAGACAACAACGACGGAGGCACCCGCACCCTGCAGCTCGCGGATAGTGGTCAACGAGGCACGAATACGCCCATCATCGGTGATCTCCTCACCGTCGAGCGGCACATTGAGGTCGGCGCGAACGATGACCCTTTTGCCGCTGAGTGAACCGAGACTCTCGATCGTGCGCAACATCTGTCGCTGCCTGAGCTACAAGCGGTCTGCGACGTACTTGGTGAGATCGACGAGTCGAGTCGAATAGCCCCACTCGTTGTCGTACCACGCGGCAACCTTCACCTGAGTGCCCATGACCTTCGTCAGACCAGCATCGAAGATTGCTGACGCGTCGTCACCGACGATGTCGCTCGACACGATCTCATCCTCCGTGTAGCGAATGATGCCCTTGAGCGGGCCGTCCGCTGCCGCTCGAAAGGCACCGTTGACATCGTCCACCGTGAGACCCGGCTTCGTCTCGATCGTGAGATCGGTGATCGACCCGGTCGGAACCGGCACGCGCAACGCATAGCCATCGAGTTTTCCCACCATGTCCGGGATCACCAGCCCGAGCGCTTTCGCCGCGCCCGTGCTCGTCGGCACCACATTGACCGCGGCGGCGCGCGCACGACGCAGGTCGCGGTGCGGCCCATCCTGCAGGTTCTGGTCGGCGGTGTAGGCGTGCACCGTGGTCATGAGGCCGCGCTCGATCCCGAACGCGTCGTTGAGCACCTTGACGACCGGTGCGAGGCAATTGGTCGTGCACGATGCGTTAGAGATGACGTGGTCGTTCGCGGGGTCGTAGGTGGACTCATTGACGCCCATGACGAAGGTCGGCGCGTCACCCTTCGCGGGTGCCGAGATGATGACCTTCTTGGCGCCCGCAGCGATGTGCTGGGCTGCGGCATCCGGCTCTGTGAAGCGGCCTGTGCTCTCGATGATGATGTCGACACCCAGATCGCCCCACGGCAGCTTCGACGGGTCCTTCTCTTCGAACACGCGGATGCTGTGCCCGTCGATCGTGATCGACTCGCCATCGGCGGTGACGGGGGTATCGAGCACGCCGAACACGGAATCGTACTTCAACAGGTGTGCGAGCGTCTCATTGTCGGTGAGGTCGTTGACCGCCACGACTTCAAGGTCTGTTCCGAGGGCGCGCAGGGCCCTGAAATATGAACGGCCTATTCGACCAAACCCGTTGATTCCGATCTTTACGGTCACAGGAGTCCCCTCAGTGTCTGGGTCGCCTCACGATCCACCGTGCGGCGAACTCAACGGTGTTCACGGAATCGCGAACAAGTTACGACAGTAACAGCAGACCATTCGTCTTGGTGCGCGCTGCGTCAAACCTGGCTTGAACGTTTTGCCACGAGACGATGTTCCAGAATGCTTTGACGTAGTCTGCGCGCACGTTGAGGTAGTCGAGGTAGTAGGCGTGCTCCCAGACATCGAGCATGAGCAGAGGCACCGTTCCAGCGGCAAGGTTGGCCTGCTGATCGAAGAACTGCTGAATGATGAGCTTCTGACCGAGGGAGTCCCAGGCGAGCACAGCCCAGCCTGAGCCCTGGACTCCGAGCGCTACGGCGGTGAAGTGCGCACGGAACTTGTCGAACGAACCGAAGTGATCGTCGATGGCAGAGGAAAGGTCTCCCGAGGGGGCGTCACCGCCGTCGGGTGACATGTTCGTCCAGAACACGGAGTGGTTGACATGCCCTCCCAGGTTGAAGGCGAGGTCCTTCTCGAGCTTGTTGACGTTGGCGAGGTCATCCGCGTCGCGAGCCTCTGCGAGCTTGGTGAGAGCCGTGTTGGCGCCGTCCACGTAGGCCTTGTGGTGTTTGGAGTGGTGAAGCTCCATGATGCGACCGCTGATGCTCGGTTCGAGCGCTCCGTAGTCATAGCCGAGCTCGGGAAGTGTGTAATTCGCCATTGATCTCTCCTTCGTTGCTGACTGCCCTTTCGGGGCCGTCGTGGCCGTCACAGTCTACTGACGACAACTCGGCGCTCACCCAGTTTGTTCCCAGCCTGTGTGCGAGGTGCTCTCAGTCGGCATCGAAGTCGGGCGGAAGGTTTGCCTCGGTCCCCGGGATGCCGAGCTCTTGCGCTCGCTTGTCCGCCATGGCTAGCAGTCGACGGATTCGGCCCGCCACCGCGTCCTTCGTCATCGGCGGATCAGCGTGATGTCCGAGCTCATCGAGGCTCGCATCACGGTGGGTCAGACGCAGTTCTCCTGCGGCTCGAAGGTGGCCGGGTACTGAATCGCCGAGGATCTCCAGGGCCCGCTCGACTCGTGCGCACGCCGCGACCGCGGCCTGGGCGGAACGGCGCAGGTTGGCGTCGTCGAAGTTGACGAGTCGGTTTGCACTCGCGCGCACGCCGCGGCGAGCCCGGAGCTCTTCCCATTCGGTGACGGCCCCGTCTGCGCCCATGAGCCGAAGCATCGTCGAGATGGAGTCGCCGTCTCTGATGACGACGCGGTGCACACCTCGCACTTCGCGAGTCTTTGCCGAGACCTTGAGCCTGCCGGCGGCTCCCACGAGTGCCACTGCTGATTCGTTTCCGGGGGCTGTGACTTCGAGGGCTGCAGATCGACCCGGGTCGGTGAGCGAACCGCGAGCGAGGAATGCCCCTCGCCACACTGCGGCCAGCTCCTCTGGGGAGCCGGTGGTGAGTCTGTTGGGGAGGCCGCGCACGGGTCGGTGTCGCGCATCGAGAAGCCCCGTCTGCCTCGCGAGGGTCTCGCCGCCATCGAGCACGCGGACAAGGTACTGGCTTGTTCGCCGGATGCCGGAGGCTGAGATCACGGAGAGCTCGCTCTTGACCCCGAAGAGTTCGGCTAGGTCGCGCCGAATCCGTTCGACGGCGGTCGGTGAGTCCAGTTCGGCTTCGACCGCGATGCGGCCCGAGATCAGGTGCAGTCCGCCGGCGAATCGAAGGATGGTGGCCAGTTCCGCCGCTCGTACCGATGTCTTCGACACCGTCACGGCGGCGAGTTCTTCTTTAACGTCACCGGTCAGCGCCATCGACTGCCCCTCGCTCCTCTACTGCGGCTCATTCGCGGCCCAAGTCGCGATGCTTAACGGACACGGACACACCGGGCTCGCGAGACAGCTCGGTGGCAAGTTTGTTGACCATCGCCACTGACCGGTGTTTGCCACCAGTGCATCCTAGAGCGATTGTCGCATGACGCTTGTTTTCTCGTTGGTATCCGGCAAGCACGGGTCGAAGTGACGCGAGAAAGCTGTCGAAGAACTCCTCTGCTCCCGTTTGGGCGAGCACAAAATCACTCACCTGGTCATCCTCGCCCGTGAGAGCGCGCAGCTCCGGTGTCCAGAAGGGGTTGGGCAGGAATCGCATATCGGCGACGATGTCAGCGTCCGTCGGCAGCCCGTACTTGAAGCCGAAACTCAACACGGTCAACTGAAGGCCTCGGTTCGATCCCTCGGCAAAAGTCTCTGTGATCTGCCTGGCCAGCTGGTGGATGTTGATGTTGGAGGTGTCGATGATGATGTCACTCTGCTCACGGATGGCGAGCATCCGTTGCCTCTCGATCGCGATGCCGTCGAGCAGGGTGCCGTTACCCTGCAGCGGATGGGGGCGTCGAACCTGCTCGAAGCGGCGAACGAGAACGTCGTCGGTGGCTTCGAGAAAGATGACCCGCACGTCAATGGTGGAGCGGAGCTCTTCGATGGTCTCGCCGAGTTCGGAGAAGAGACTGCCACCGCGAACATCTGTGACAACGGCGATCTTGGGGAGGGTGTCTCCCGCTCGGCTGGCAACGTCGACGAGCAGCCGGAGCATGCGTGGTGGAAGGTTGTCGACCACATACCAGCCGAGGTCTTCGAGCGCGTTGCCTACCGTGGAGCGCCCGGCACCCGACATTCCCGTGACGATCAGCACCTCTTGAGCGGCACTGTCGGTCGTCATAGAACGTTCCTTGGTCGTCGGGGGACGGGTAACGATCAGTCTAACCAGCGCGGGCCGTCAAGGCCGGGTGAGGTGATCACGAATCTGGCTTGCCATGGCGATGCCGATGCCTTTCACTTCGGCGATCTGCTCCACGGTCGCTTCACGCAGTCGCTTGACTGAGCCGAAGTGGCGAAGCAGCTGTTTGACTCGTACGGGGCCGAGCCCGGCGATCGCATCGAGCTGGGAGCCGATGTCCTTCTTGCGTTTCTGCCGTTGGTAGGCGATGGCGAAGCGGTGTGCTTCATCGCGGATGCGCTGAATCAGAAAAAGTGCGTCGCTGTTGCGAGGGAGAATGACAGGGTGGTCGCTCTCCGGCAGCCAGATCTCTTCGAGTCGCTTGGCCACTCCGCACACGGCGATGCCTTCGACCGCGAGGTCTCGCATGGCTTTCGCCGCGGCATTCACTTGAGGCTGGCCACCGTCGACGATGAGCAACTGAGGACGGTACGCGAAACGACGTCTGGCGGGTGCTTCAGCGGTGTCGGTGTCGTCTTGCTCGTCTCGGTCGACATGGGCGAGACGCCGGGAGAGCACCTGGTAGATCGCGTCGGTGTCGTCGGTGGCGTCGGGAATGCTGAATCGCCTGTAGAGGTCTTTGCGCGGCAAGCCGTCTTCAAAAACGACCATCGATGCGACAATGTTGGTGCCGCCGAGGTGCGAAACATCGAAGCATTCCATTCTCAGGGGAGCTTCGTCGAGTTGAAGTGCGTCCTGGATGTCACTGAGCGCTTGTGATCGTGCTGTGAAGTCACTGCTGCGCCGAGTCTTGTAGCTCGCTAGCGCAGAGGAAGCGTTCTGCTGCGCGGTGCCAGCGAGCGCGGCGAGGTCCCCTCGTTTGGCAACGCGGAGCACGGTGCGACCCGTGAGCGAGTGCTCGCCCCGTTTGGCTGTGAGCCATCGCTGAAGCTCATCGTGGTCGGTTGGCAGCTGTGGCACGACGACGAGCTTGGGAGGTATCAGATCTTGTTCGTAGGCGTTCTGAAGCACCGTTTCGACGAGTTCGGGCAAGCCGAGGTCGAGCTCTTTGTCGACGACCCACGCGCGCACACCTCGGATGCGGCCGCCGCGCACGGTGAAGAGCTGCACGGCCGCGGCG
>DAOMOV010000024.1:0-3685 GCA_035444505.1 Terrimesophilobacter sp. | reverse complement strand
CCATGTAGTCCGGCACGGAGCGCCGCAGATGGGCGGCGAGTTCGTCGTGGGCGACGCCGATGATGTCACCGTCGATGGTGTCGGGCAGAACGACGGAGTTCTTGGTGAGCACGGTCTGCATGGCTTGCAGCTGATCTCGGTAACGTGCGGCCGCTTCGTAGTCCTGTGCGGCGGCGGCCGCGGTCATCTGGGCTTCGATGTGATTCAGGAACCGGGAATCGTTGCCCGCCATGAAGCTCGCGAAGTCGAGGGCCATGGCCTTGTGGTCTGCTTTGCTGATGCGGCCAACGCAAGGAGCAGCACACTTGCCGATGTCGCCCAACAGGCACGGGCGGCCTCGCTGTTCAGCGCGTCGGTAGGTGGTGTCGGTGCAGCTGCGCATGGGGAAGACCTTGAGCATGAGGTCGACGGTCTCCCGCAGGGCCCAGGCGTGTGTGTACGGGCCGAAGTAGCGCGCGTCGGGGATGCTCTTGTTGCGCGTCACCATGACTCGGGGCACCTCCTCGCCGAGCGTGATGACGAGATACGGGTACGACTTGTCGTCCCGGAACTGCACGTTGAACGGCGGATTGAACTCCTTTATCCAGCTGAACTCCAGCTGGAGAGCCTCGAACTCACTGCCGACAACGGTCCACTCGACGCTCTTCGCTGTCGTGACCATGTGACGGGTGCGTTCGTGCAGGCTCGTCAGGGGCGCAAAGTAGTTGCTCAACCGTGAGCGGAGATTCTTCGCCTTGCCGACGTAGAGCACGCGACCCGTTGCATCCCGAAACCGATAGACGCCGGGTTGGGTGGGTATCTCCCCCGGTTTCGGTCGATAGCTGACGGTGCTGCTCATGTCAGGCCTTGAGAACCTCGCGCAGGAAGGCGCCTGTGTGGCTGGTGCGGTGTTTCGCCACTTGCTCGGGTGTACCGGCTGTCACGATCCTGCCACCCCCGGATCCGCCTTCGGGCCCGAGGTCAATGACCCAGTCGGCCGATTTTATGACATCAAGGTTGTGTTCGATGACGATGACGGTGTTGCCCTTGTCGACGAGTCCAGAGAGCACGAGGAGGAGTTTGCGCACGTCTTCGAAGTGGAGGCCCGTGGTGGGCTCGTCAAGGACGTAGATGCTCCGACCGAGCGACCGCCGCTGCAGCTCCGTGGCGAGCTTGACGCGCTGCGCTTCACCGCCCGAGAGGGTTGTGGCGCTCTGGCCTAGTCGCACGTAGCCCAGCCCGACTTCTTCCAGTGTCTTCAGGTAGCGGTGGATGGCGGTGATCGCCTCGAAGAACTCGGCTGCCTCGCTGATGGACATGTCGAGCACGTCGGCGATGTTCTTGCCCTTGTAGTGCACCGCAAGGGTGTCTCGGTTGTATCGGGCGCCATTGCACACTTCGCACACGACGTACACGTCGGGCAGAAAGTTCATTTCAATCGTGATGGTGCCGTCACCGGAGCAGTTCTCGCAACGCCCGCCCTTGACGTTGAAGCTGAACCGGCCAGGCAGATAGCCCCGTGCTTTGGCCTCGGCGGTTTCGGAGAAGAGGGTGCGGATGCGGTCGAACACGCCCGTATAGGTCGCGGGGTTCGACCTGGGGGTGCGCCCGATCGGAGCTTGGTCAACGTGCACGACTTTGTCCAGGTTGTCGAGACCGGTGATCCGAGTGTGTCGGCCGGGAATCTGGCGGGCTCCGTTGAGTGAATTGGCGAGGGAGCGGTAGAGGATGTCGTTGACGAGACTCGACTTGCCGGAGCCGCTCACCCCGGTGACGCAGACGAAGGTGCCGAGGGGGAACTCGGCGTCGATGTTCTTGAGGTTGTTGGCCCGGGCGCCCTCGACGCGGAGCATGCGGTCGAGGTTGATGGGTCGGCGCTGCTCGGGAACGGCGATCGATTTGCGGCCTGCGAGGTAGTCGCCCGTGATGGAGCGTTTGTTATTGATCAGCCCGTCGTAGGTGCCGGAGTGCACGACCTTGCCCCCGTGCTCTCCCGCGCCGGGACCGATGTCGACGAGCCAGTCGGCGGTGCGGATGGTGTCTTCGTCATGCTCGACGACAATGAGGGTGTTGCCGAGGTTTCGCAGTTTGACGAGAGTATCGATGAGCCGGCGGTTGTCGCGCTGGTGCAGGCCGATGCTGGGTTCGTCGAGCACGTACAGTACCCCGGTGAGTCCGGAGCCGATCTGTGTCGCAAGACGGATGCGCTGTGCCTCGCCTCCGGAGAGCGTCGCTGCGGCGCGCGCAAGGCTGAGGTAGCCGAGCCCGACCTCGAGAAGGAATTCGAGTCGTGCCCGTATCTCGCGGAGTACGGCCGCCGCGATCGCGGCTTCTCGCTCGGTGAGGGTGATGTCGTTGACGAAGGTGAAGGAGTCTTCGAGGCTGAGTTCGGAGACGTCGGCGATGCTGTGTCCGTCGACGGTGACGGCGAGCACTTCGGGTTTGAGTCGCTTGCCGCCGCACACGCTGCAGGGTATCTCGCGCAGGTAGTTGGACCAGCGTGCGCGTGCGGAGTCTGTGTCGGCTTCTCGGTAGCGGCGCTCGATGTAGGGCAGTACGCCTTCGAAGCCGCTGGAGTAGGCGACTTCGCGGCCGAATCGGTTTCTGTATTTGATCTGTACGGTGTAGTTGTTGCCGTGAAGGATCGCTTCGTGCACGCTGTCGCTGAGTTGGGCCCAGGGTGTGTCGAGCCTGAAGTCGAGGTCGTTTGCGAGTCCTTCGAGCAGTCGCTGGAAGTAGCCGTAGAGCTGCTTTCCCCCTTGGGTCCAGGGAAGGATGACACCGCCTGCGAGGCTTAGCGAGGGGTCTCCGAGCAGAAGGTCGGAGTCGACCGACATTTTGGTGCCGAGCCCTGAGCACTCCGGGCACGCGCCGAAGGGGGCGTTGAAGGAGAACGTTCGCGGTTCGATTTCGGTGAGCTGCACGGGGTGCCCGTTGGGGCAGGAGAGCTTCTCGGAGTAGTTGCGCCAGGCGGCGTCGCCGCTTTCGTCGACGAAGTTGATGGCGACGGTGCCGTCGGTGAGTCTCAGCGCTGTTTCTAGCGAGTCGGTGAGTCGGTCGAGAATGTCGTCGGCGGCGACGAGTCGGTCGACAATGACGGAGATGTCGTGCTTGTACTGCTTCTTGAGGGCGGGGGGTGCGCTGAGCTGCACGGCGTCGCCGTCGACGAGGGCGCGCGAGTAACCGGCGGCGGAGAGCTCTTTGAACAGGTCGACGAACTCGCCTTTTTTCTGCACAACGACGGGGCTGACGATCTGATACCGGATGCCGGTGTCGAGCTCCATGAGCTGGTCGGCAATCTGCTGCACGGTCTGTCGTTCGATGCGTTCCCCGCACTCAGGGCAGTGCGGGATGCCGATGCGGGCCCACAGGAGGCGCATGTAGTCGTGGATCTCGGTGATGGTGCCGACGGTGGAGCGCGGGTTGCGGTTGGTGGACTTCTGGTCGATGGAGACGGCAGGGCTGAGCCCTTCGATGAAGTCGACGTCGGGGCGGTCTACTTGACCGAGGAACTGTCTGGCATAGGCGGAGAGGGATTCGACGTAGCGTCGCTGCCCTTCCGCAAAAATCGTGTCGAAGGCGAGACTGGACTTCCCTGATCCGGAGAGCCCAGTGAAGACGATGAGCGAGTCGCGTGGGATCGCAAGGTCGACGTCTTTGAGGTTGTGCACTCGTGCGCCGCGCACGCTGAGGTGGGGTCCGTCGA
>DAOMOV010000023.1:0-15547 GCA_035444505.1 Terrimesophilobacter sp. | reverse complement strand
CAGTCCAACCCGTCCCACCGGCTGCCAGCGCTGCTCGACGAGCGCCCCCGTGCCCAGTGTCGTCGACACCGTCTGCGGCAGCTGCGCACCCGACACGGCGCGCACGCGCTCAATGACGGTCTCCAAAGCGTCGCGCACCTTCGGGTCGAGAGACCGCAGGGCGGCCGCGAGTTCAGCATCCGTCGCCCTCAGCTCTTCGCGGCGAACCCCGTCGAACCGCTCAGCGTGCTCGCGCAGCGCCTCAGCACCCCGCTCGCGCACCTCCGCGATCAGCTCGGCCGCAGCGGCAGAAGCCTGCGACACGTCGACATCGGGGCGAGGGATCGTCTCGCCCGACACCAGCCGGGCCGCGTCGGCACCACGGAGATCAAGGATGCGCATCATGACCGTGACAGTCTACGATCACCGCGACGAGGCGCTCTCCGGGTTACGCGACACAGTTCGGACCCAGCAGCGACTTCAACTCCCCGTACAGATCGACGGATGTGCGCACGGAGTACGGCAACTCGAACACGCGAGCGGTCGTGCCGTTGACGAGCCGCAGCCTCACCTCGTCCTCGCCCTTGTGACGCTCGAGCACCTCGCTGAGCGTCGTCACCACGCGCGTCGTCGCCCGCCCCTCGGGCAGCGAGATCACGAGCGGCCCCGACTGGGCGGAGGAACCGATATCCGGCGACATGAGGCTCACGGCGTGCAGCGTGATCCCGTCATCTCGCCTCTGCACCCTCGCACTGATCACCACGATCTCATCGCTGACAAGCTGCGACTGGTACTGCACGTAGGTCTTGCCGAGGAACATCACGCTGATCACGCCCGTGAAGTCCTCGAGGTCAACCTGCCCGTACGGGTTGCCGGAGTTGCGGGCGACACGGTGCTGCACACCCGTCAAGAGCCCACCGATGGTGACGGTCTCCCGCTCCCCCGTCGGCTCCGACTCGAGCAGGTCGGCGATCGTCGTCGAGGTGTGCTTGGCGAGCACATGGTCGAGACCGGCAAGCGGGTGATCGCTGACGTAGAGTCCCAGCATCTCCCGCTCGAACGCGAGCTTGTCCTTCTTGCCCCATTCAGGGCTGTCGGGAACCGCATTGATCGGCTCAGGCTCATCCCACAGGCTGTCGAAGTCGAAACCCACCTGCCCGTGCGCCTCAGCGCGCTTGAGACTCGACGCCGCGTCCACCGCGTCCTCATGAATCTCGAACAGGGCCCGCCGTGACGGGGCAACCGAGTCGAGCGCCCCCGACTTGATGAGCGACTCCACCGTCCGCTTGTTCGCCACCTGCACGGGCACCTTCTGCAGAAAGTCGTGGAACGACTCGAAGCGCCCCTTCTCCTGGCGCGCGGCACGAATCGACTCGACCACATTCGTGCCCACATTGCGCACCGCTCCCAGCCCGTAACGGATGTCGTCACCCACCGCAGTGAAGAAACCGATCGACTCGTTGACGTCGGGCAGCAGCACCTCGATGCTCATCCGGCGGCACTCGTTGAGGTAAATCGCCGACTTGTCCTTATCGTCGCCGACGCTGGTGAGCAGTGCGGCCATATACTCTGCCGGGTAGTGCGCCTTGAGGTAGGCCGTCCAGTAGGAGATCACGCCGTACGCCGCCGAGTGCGCCTTGTTGAAGGCGTAATCGGAGAAGGGCACCAGAATCTCCCAGAGGGTTCGCACGGCATCCGCTGAGTACCCATTCGTCTTCATTCCCGCACTGAATGCCTCGAACTGCTCATCCAACTCGGCCTTCTTCTTCTTGCCCATGGCGCGCCGCAGAATGTCGGCCTGTCCGAGCGAGAAGCCGGCCACCCGTTGAGCGATCGCCATGACCTGCTCCTGGTAGATGATGAGGCCGTACGACTCGTCGAGAATGTCGGCGAGGGCCTCTTCCAGTTCGCGGTGAATCGGAGTGATCTCCTGCAGCCCGTTCTTGCGCAGCGCGTAGTTGGTGTGCGAGTTGGCCCCCATCGGGCCCGGACGGTACAGGGCGATCAGTGCAGAGATGTCGTCAAAGGTGTCGGGCTTCATGAGGCGGATGAGGGAGCGCATCGGCCCGCCGTCCAGCTGAAACACCCCGAGGGTGTCTCCCCGGGCAAGAAGCTCATACACCCCGGGGTCGTCGAGGGTGAGGTCTTCGAGCACGAGCTCCTCGCCGCGGTTGCTGCGGATGTTGTCGAGCGCGTCATCGATGATCGTGAGGTTCCGCAGGCCCAGGAAGTCCATCTTGACGAGACCGAGTGCCTCGCACGCTGGGAAGTCGAACTGGGTGACGATCTGGCCGTCCTGATCGCGCTTCATGATCGGGATGATGTCCATGAGCGGCTCACTCGACATGATGACGCCGGCCGCGTGCACCCCCCACTGCCGTTTCAAATTCTCTAGCCCCAGGGCCGTGTCGAAGACGGTCTTCGCATCCGGGTCGGTCTCGACGATCGTGCGAAGGTCCCCCGCCTCCTTGAAGCGCTCGTCCGCCGAGTCGAAGATACCGGTGAGCGAGATGTCCTTGCCCATGACCGTCGGCGGCATCGCCTTCGTGAGCTTCTCCCCCATGCCGAACGGGAAACCGAGCACGCGCGAGGCATCTTTGAGCGCTTGCTTCGCCTTGATCGTGCCGTAGGTGACGATCTGAGCCACGTGATCGTCACCATACTTCTCCGTGACATAGCGGATCACCTCACCGCGGCGGCGATCGTCGAAGTCGACATCGAAGTCGGGCATCGACACCCGGTCGGGGTTCAGGAACCGCTCGAAGATGAGGCCGTGCTCGAGAGGGTCGATGTCGGTGATCCCCATCGCGTAGGCGGCGATCGACCCCGCCCCCGAACCGCGTCCGGGGCCCACCCGGATTCCTTGGCGGCGCGACCAGTTGATGAAGTCGGCCACGACGAGAAAGTAACCCGGGAACCCCATCGACGTGACGACACCGATCTCGTAATCCGCCTGTTCGCGAACGCGCTCAGGAATCCCCGACGGGTAACGCCTGTCAAGCCCCGCGTTGACCTCCCGTGTGAACCAGGTGGCCTCCGTCTCCCCTTCCGGAACCGGAAAGTGCGGCATGTAGTTCGCACCCGTGTCGAACTCGACCTGCGCCCTCTCGGCGATCAGCAGGGTGTTGTCGCAGGCGATCGGGTAGTCACGGAAGATGTGGCGCATCTCCGCGGCGGACTTGAGATAGAACTCCTCCGAGTCGAACTTGAAGCGGTTCGGGTCGTCGAGCGTTGAACCCGATTGCACGCACAGCAGGGCGGCGTGCGGGCGTGCGTCATCGGCGTGAATGTAGTGCAGATCGTTCGTGGCGACGAGCGGAAGGTCGAGCTCGCCCGCAAGGCCAAGCAGGGAGGTCATGGTGCGGCGTTCGATGTCGATGCCGTGGTCCATGATCTCGCAGTAGAAGTTCTCCGCGCCGAAAATGTCGCGGAATTCCCCCGCCGCCGCCCGTGCCTCCTCGACCTGACCCAACCGCAGCCTCGTCTGAATCTCACCGCCCACGCAGCCCGTTGTCGCAATGAGCCCCTTCGAGTACTGGGCGAGCAGTTCGCGGTCGACACGCGGCTTGAAGTAGTAACCCTCGATCGATGCGAGCGACGACAGGCGGAACAGGTTGTGCATCCCCTCCGTCGTCGTCGCCAGCAGCGTCATGTGGGTGTAGGCCCCCGAACCGCCGACGTCGTCGCCTTTGCCATCGCCCCAGCGCACGCGAGTCTTGTCGGTGCGGTGGGTTCCGGGCGTGAGGTACGCCTCCATGCCGATGATCGGCTTGATGCCCTTGTTCGTCGCCGCCTTCCAGAACTCGAACGCACCAAAGGTGTTGCCGTGATCGGTGACGGCGATAGCGGGCATTCCCTCGGCGATCGCCGCGTCGATGAGCGGACCCACTCGAGCAGCCCCGTCCAGCATTGAGTACTCACTGTGCACGTGCAGGTGCACGAACGAATCACTGCTGGGGGCAAAGAAACCTCCGACGCTTGAGGGTCTTCCGCTAGCCTAGGCCAGCCTCCCGACTCGCCTCGCGCTTGACCCGCCGATCGAGCAGAACTGCGCCGAGAATCAGCAGCCCGATCATGAGAATGAACGTTGCGGCCACCACGGGAATGAACCACTGCTCCGCGAGCAGGATTGACAGGAAGCCGCCCACGACGCCGATTATTCCCACGCTCACGCTGAAGGGCAGGTAGACCCTCAGCCCCGACTCCCAGGCAGCATCCGACTCATTGGCCTTGCGTCGCCGCATCCCATTGATGGAGTCGTTCGAGGGACGCGGCCTACTCGAGTAGGTCACGAGGTTCGCTACGAGAACAACGACACCGATGACGATGAGAAAGTAGCCCACGGTGCGAGCCTAACCTCTCAGCATTTCCAGCGCACTGCGCAGATCGGCGGGATACTCCGAGTTGAACTCCACAGGTTCGCCGGTCGCCGGATGCCGGAAGCCCAGTGTCACAGCGTGCAGCCACTGCCGCGTCAGACCGAGCCGTGCGGCGAGCGTCGGGTCTGCGCCGTACATGGTGTCTCCCACACAGGGGTGGCGTGCAGCCGCCAGGTGCACGCGGATCTGGTGGGTTCTGCCCGTCTCGATGTGCACCTCCACGAGCGAGCCGCTCGGGAACGCCTCGAGAGTCTCATAGTGGGTGAGTGCGCGCTTGCCGTCGGAGACCACGGCGAATTTCCACTTCGACCCGGGGTGCCTGCCGATGGGGGCGTCGATGGTTCCCTCGAGGGGATCGAGCCGGCCCTCCACCACAGCGTGGTACACCTTGTCGACGTCACGGTCATGAAAAGCGCGCTTGAGCTCCGTATACGCGCGCTCGCTCTTCGCGACGACCATGACGCCGCTCGTGCCCGCATCAAGGCGGTGCACAATGCCCTGACGCTCCGCAGCTCCCGAGGTGCTGACCATGACACCGGCCGCTGCGAGCCCGCCGAGCACAGTGGGCCCGTCCCAGCCGATCGTCGGGTGGGCAGCCACCCCGACCGGCTTGTCGATGACGACGATGTCGCCGTCCTCAAAGATGATTCCGAGGCTGTCGATCGCGACCGGAACAACCGCGGGAGCGTGCTTGGGCTGCCACTGCACCTCGAGCCAGCTGCCTGATGCAACCCGATCCGACTTCGAGCACACCCGCCCATCGAGTGCAACGCCACCGGCGTCAATCACCTCAGCGGCGAAACTGCGGGAGAACCCCAACAGTTTTGCCACGGCTGTGTCCACTCTCTCGCCCACGAGCCCCTCGGGCACCGGAAGCGAGCGCGACTCCACGTCAGGTTCCGGGCGAAGCGCTCGGCGACTCCGCCTCGTTCGCCGCACCAGCCGGCGCTCCATCGCTGCCGGTCGAAGCGGATGACCGCGCCCTTGTACCGTCGAGACTGATGCCGAGAATCGTCAACAGAATGAAGAGCCCCATCGACGAGACGATGAAGATGTCTGCGACGTTGAAGATCGCCGGGAAGCCCCACACCTGAATGAAGTCCACAACGTGACCCAGTCCGAAGCTCGGCTCGCGGAAGAGCCGGTCCGCCAGATTCCCGAGCGTGCCACCCAGCAGCATGCCGAAAACAAGCATCCACACGGTCGAGCGGATACGCGGAGCAAACCACGCGATGAACACGGCAACGCCGGTCGCCACGATCGAAAAGATCCAGGTCCATCCCGCGGCCAGGCTGAACGCCGCGCCCGAGTTCTTCACGAAAACGAAGTGCAGCACCTCGCCCAGCACGCTCACGCGCTCGCCCACGGCAAAATTCTCCGTGATGAGATACTTCGACCACTGGTCAAGAGCGAACACCGCCACCGCGGTGAGAATCACGACCGCGAAGGCCTTAGCGCTCGCCGCGCCCCGACCAGCGCGCCGCGCTTCAGGCTCCGGCAAAACCTTGATAGGTCACGGGCGGGTTCTCCTGAGCAACCCCGAAATTCGGGTTCTGCGCGGGAGGAGTGACCGACCCGGAGGAGAGGTCCTGCAGGAGTCCCTCCAGGTGCCCCTTGAGCTTCTGCCGGTACTCACGCTCGAAAGTTCGCAGGTCCTCAACGCTCTGCTCCAGGTTGCGACGCTCGGCCTCGAGCGCCTGAAGCTGCTGCTGGTGGCCGCTTTCGGCATCCGACACAATCTTCGCCGCTGCGGCGTGCCCCTCAGCGATGAGCGCGTCGCGCTTCTCAACACCCTCGCGCACGTGCTCCTCGTGCAGACGGCGAGCAAGCTGAAGCAGGTTGTTCGTGTTAGCCGAATCGTCGGCACCCGCGGGCGTGAACTCAGGCTGAGCGACGGGCTGCTGCATCGGCTCGACAACAGGCGGCTGTTCCATGACGACGGGGGCGGCCCCGGCACCACTGCGCTGAAGCTCGTTGATACGCGCGTCGCTCGCGATCAGGCGCTGACGCAGCTCTTCGTTCTCCTGACCCAGTCGACGAAGCTCAACGACGACCTCATCGAGGAAGTCATCGACCTCGTCCTGGTCGTAACCTTCGCGGAACTTGGTCGGCGCGAACCTCTTGTTGACTACATCTTCAGGCGTGAGCGCCATGGAATCACCTTCATGAACTCAGCCGACTCGCAACGCACGGGCCGGATACCACATTGAAACACACGAACAACGGTTGGAGCGCATCACAGCATCCTTCAACCATCGGTCAAGAGTACACAGGGTCGCCGGAATTTTCCTGCAAGCTCTCACGAGAGTCGACGAACGCTATCGGAACGCAAGAGCGACGTAACTCAGCACGATCACGACAAGCATGACGATGCTCCACGAGAAATCCAGAGCAGCACCACCCATGCGAACCGGCGGAAGCACTTTGCGCACCGCCATGATCGGTGGGTCCGTTATGGTGAACACGAGTTCCGCCACCACGAGCAAGAACCCCTTCGGACGCCAGTTACGGCCGAGCACCCGGGCCAAGTCGACGAGAAAGCGAACCCACAGCGCAAGCAGGTAGGCGAGAAGAACAAAGTAGACGACGGTCGCGATGAACGAGATCACAGCGCCGACCCCGTGTGCTCAGAGCTCACGCCCCGGCGAAGAACGACGCGTCGACGCCCGTCTCGGGCTCGGCCTCGTCACCACTCACCGCCACGTGCGCTGGCGACAGTAGGAACACCTTGCTCGTCACGCGCTCGATCTTGCCGTAGAGCCCCTGCGAGAGCCCGCTCGCGAAGTCCACCAGTCGACGAGCTTCGGGCTCACTCATCTGCGACAGGTTGATGATGACCGGGATTCCCTCGCGAAAGCTCTCCGCGATCGTCTGAGCGTCCTTGTACTGGCGGGGGGGCACCGTCAGTATCTCATTGAGGTCCGCCGCCGACGCAGCACGCTGTTGCGGCGCACGCCTCAACGGGGTCACGGGTGCTCGACTCGCCGACTGCTGAGGCAGCGCAGCAACGGGGGCCGCCGCGGTCTGGGCGCCGTCGTCGTACTCGTACTCCTCATCGGCGAGGCCAAGGTAGACCATCGTCTTGCGCAAGGGGTTACTCATGTCGTGCCTCCTGTGGTGACTTCTCGTTCGAGATTAACCGTGCAAGGGCCGGTTTCCCGTGATTGCCGTGCCGATGCGAAGGTGTGTCGCACCCTCGAGAATCGCCTCCCGATAGTCACCTGACATCCCGCCGGAGATCCAGGTCGCTTCGGGCACGATGCTGCGGACGACGTCGGATGCCGCGCGAAGGCGAGCGAATTCGCGCCTCGGCTCTGCACCAAGACCGGCAACACCCATGACTCCTCTCACGAGCACCCCCGCCGTGTCGGCAGCGGCGTCAGCGAAGGACGCGAGCTCGCTCTCCTGCACGCCACCCCGACCGGGGTCGTCCGTGAGGTTCACCTGAATGAGGCACTCGGTGCGCCCCAGCCCGTCGTCGCTCGCACGCGCGAACGCCTGTAGCAGGCTCGACCGGTCCAGAGAATGCACGACGGAGGCGTACCGCCGCACCGCGCGCACCTTCTTGCTCTGCAGCTGGCCCACGAAGTGCCACACGATGTCCAGGTCAGCGGTCTCCGCCGCCTTCGCCTCCGCTTCTTGATGCCGATTCTCACCGAAGTCATGCGCGCCCAGCGCGGCAAGCTCACGCACGACACTGGCGGGGTGAAACTTCGTGACGACGACTATGGTGAGCTCGCTGGCTTCGCGACCGGCCACTCGAGCCGCATCGGCGATGTCCGCACGGATGTCATCCCAGCGTCGGGAGATTCCGCTATCCCCCAGCGTGTTCACTTCAAGAAATCGGGGATGTCGAGCGAGTCCTCGTCCTCGAACGCGGGATCAGACTGAGGCATCGACGGCTCCGCTGCGACCGCCCCGCTGTCTCGCGACTCCGTGCTCGCCCCGCTCACTCGGCTATCGGCTTCGGCAACGACGCCATCCGGAGTCACGAAGGTCGAGCGTCGCTCGGTGCGTTTCACCGTCGGCTCACCCCCGTCGAAACCAGCGGCGATGACCGTCACGCGAACTTCGTCGCCGAGCGTGTCGTCGATGACGGCCCCGAAGATGATGTTCGCCTCGGGGTGCACGGCCTCTTGAACGAGGCGAGCTGCATCGTTGATCTCGAAGATACCCAGGTTGGATCCGCCCTGCACCGAGAGGAGTACGCCGTGCGCGCCATCGATGCTCGCTTCGAGCAGGGGGCTCGCCACCGCGAGTTCTGCCGCCTTGATCGCACGATCCGCCCCGCGAGAGGAGCCGATGCCCATGAGTGCCGAACCGGCCCCCTGCATGACCGATTTGACGTCAGCGAAATCGAGGTTGATGAGCCCGGGCGTCGTAATGAGGTCGGTGATGCCTTGCACGCCGGCGAGCAGCACTTGATCAGCGGTCTCGAACGCCTCCAGAAAGCTGATGCCGCGGTCGCTGATCTCCAGCAGCCGGTCATTCGGCACAACGATGAGGGTGTCGACCTCGCTCTTGAGCGCCGCCACACCCGCATCAGCTTGCGCAGCGCGGCGCTTGCCCTCAAACGAGAACGGCTTCGTGACGACACCGATCGTGAGCGCGCCGATCGACTTGGCGATTCGAGCGATCACAGGAGCCCCGCCCGTGCCCGTGCCGCCGCCCTCACCCGCGGTCACAAACACCATGTCTGCGCCCGCGAGAGCTTCTTCGATCTCGTCGGCGTGGTCCTCCGCTGCACGGCGACCGACCTCCGGATCGGCACCAGCGCCGAGGCCGCGAGTCAATTCGCGTCCCACATCGAGCTTCACGTCGGCATCGCTCATGAGGAGTGCCTGGGCATCCGTGTTGACCGCGATGAACTCGACGCCCCGCAAACCCAACTCGATCATTCGGTTGACGGCGTTGACGCCTCCGCCACCGACGCCGACGACCTTGATCACGGCGACGTAGTTATGGTTTGCTGACACGCTCCGGCCTTTCGTGAAACCTTAAACCTCTACTTAAGGTCTAAAGTTAAGGTCAACTCACAATCAACTTGAAGCTAGGCGACCCCACACCTCGCGGTCAGCAGGCTATTCCGCGTGTCGCAAACTCCACCGGCAACGCACAGGCAAACTGCGCCGCACACTCCAGTCAGCGCGCCAGACAGCGCCTCACTGACAGTGCCTCACTGAGAGCGCACCACCGGACTCATCGGCGCCGACACATCGAAGACCGCACCCGAGCCAGCCGGATTCGCCGCCAGCAATCGCGCCAGCACACGTGCCTTGAGCTCAGAACGATCCGCACTCCCCCACACCACCGATTCTCCCCCGCTGCGGAGCGTCAGCCTCACATCGTCACGCGTCGTCGCCATCGACGTGTCGACGTTCGCCCGCAGCTCCGGCGGCAGGGCGAGCAGCACCTCCACTGACGCAGCAAAACCAAGGTCCACGGTCGCTTCCGAATCGACGACGATACGAGGCAACCCCTCAGGCTGCTCCGACACTCTCGACAACACAACACCGGCCGGGTCGACAATGGCGAAACCCGCCTCCGTGCGCAACGCACCAATCGGCTGCCGCTCCACCACGTGAATCGTCAGCGTATTCGGCGGCGTCAGTTCGGTCGTAAAACTCCGGATGAGCGGGATGCCCGCAAGACCCGCACGGATCGCATCATGATCAAGCAGTGCCAGAGGAGAGCCGAGCTGCTCCTCCACAATGGCACGCACAGCAGACTCATCCACCGCGACCGCGCCACGAATCACCAGCCTCTCGAACGACAACAGCGGAGAGAACACCGCAACCGCGAGCAAGGCAGCCATCACCGTGACAGTGCCCACGATCGTGAGCCACACCGCACGGTGCGCACGAGTTCGCTTCGTGAACCGGCGCACCTCCCGACGCTCAACGCGCCGACGCTCCCTCGCTCTCAGCCTCAGCTCGCGCTTCGACGGTCCAGAGGGTGGCCGTGTGCGCTCGGGCGGGTCTGCACGCCGCTGTGATTCAGGGCCAGCGTGGCGCTCGGCAGGCTTCGGGGAGCGCACACCAGCGGGCTGAGGCGTCTCGCTCGCGCGGCCCCGCCTTGGTGACCTCGCCGCCTTCGGCGCGCGCGCAGCCCGAGGATCGGGTTGCGGGTCGAAGCCCTGCGGTCGCTTCACCCCGCGCTCTCCCCGTCAAGTCGCTCGCGATTCGCTTCCAACGCCGCGAGAAGCTTCGGAACGATACCGGCAATGTCGCCCCCGCCCATGGGCATGAGAATGTCACCCGGTCTCGCCACCGCGGCAGCGAAGCGCGCAGCCTCGTCCCAGTCCTCAATGTGGATCGCTCTTCGGGAGTCCGTGAAACTGTCCGCAATGAGCTGACTCGTCACGCCCGGCTCAGGGTCCTGCCGTGCCGCATAGATCGGCACGAGCACCGTGAAATCGGCAAGAGACTCCAGCACCGACGCAAACTCGTGCGCGAGCATCCGTGTTCTCGAGTACAGGTGAGGCTGAAAAACGGGGATGACCCTGCCGGACCCCACAACGGCACGCGCACCCGCGAGAGCAGCCGAGACCTCCGTGGGGTGATGCGCGAAGTCATCGAAGACCCTCACGCCCGCAACCTCACCACGAAACTCGAAGCGGCGCTCGGTGCCGCCGAAGGTGGCGATCGCATCGAGACTCGCGCGAGCATCGAAACCGAGCCGCACGAGCACCCCGAAAGCCCCCGCCGCGTTGAGCACATTGTGCAGCCCAGGAACTGTGAGAGTGACCGGGTAGTCCTCTCCATTCCACGAGACGGTGAAGCTCGTGTTCACACCAAGCCTGACGGAGTGTACGCGAACATCAGACTCGGGATGCTCACCAAAAGTCGTCACACGGTCGGCGCCGAACCGTGGGGTGATGGCCCTGGCACCCTCATCGTCTGCCGACACGACAACCGCTTCTCTGGCCCCGCCAGCAAAGTCGACAAAGGCGTCGAGGAAATTCTGCTCGGAGCCGAAGAAGTCCAGGTGGTCGGGGTCGACGTTGGTGATGAGCGCGACAGCAGTGTCGTAGAGCAGAAAGGAACCGTCGGATTCGTCGGCCTCGACCACGAAGATGTCATCGTCACCGCTCGCGGCGCTGACACCGAGTGAGCGAATCACGCCCCCATTGACGAAACCGGCATCGACACCGAGACCCCTGAGCGCAGTGACGACCATGGCGGTGGACGTGGTCTTGCCGTGAGCGCCCGCGACGGCCACGAGTCGGCGGCCCCGAGTGAGCCAGGCGAGCGCCTTCGCGCGGTGCACGGTGGGGATGCCCCGATCGACGGCTTCGCGATACTCGGGATTGCTCTCGGAGATCGCCCCCGTGACGACAAGGGTCGAGGCGTCGCCGACGTGCCCGGCGCTGTGACCGATGTGCACGGGTATGCCGAGCTCGCGAAGAGCTCGAACCGTGTCGGTGTCTCGCGAGTCGGATCCCGTCACCCGAATGCCCGCATCCACGAACAGGCGCGCGATTCCGCTCATACCGGCGCCGCCGATGCCGACGAAGTGGACCGTACCCGGATCAGCGGGTACGTCGTGTCGGAAGTCAGACTTGATCATGACACTGACCCGTCATCGTCATGTTCGGTGTGCTCGCTTTCGGCAACTGCCGCATCGATGAGCGACACCATGTCATGGGTTCCGTGTCGTGTTCCCACCTGCTCGGTTGCCGCGGCCATAGCGGCTAACTGGACGGGTCGCTGCAGCAGCGAAACAAGCTCGTCACGAACCCACTGCTCGGTGAAGCCCTTGTCCTCGACGAGGATCGCACCCCCCGCGTCGACGACACCGCGCGCGTTCTTGCGCTGCTCACCGTTGCCGATGGCCAGCGGAACGTACACTGCGGGAAGCCCGAGGGCGCTGACCTCGCTCACCGTTGCCGCCCCCGCCCGTGACAGCACGAGGTCAGCCGCGGCAAGAGCAAGATCCATGCGATTGCTGTAAGCAAGGATGTGGTACCCGGGTAGCCCAGAGTTGCGCAGAGAAGAGCGTTCCCCCACGATGTGAAACAGTTGCCATCCCGCCGCAATGATGTGTGTCGCAGCAGCGTTGATCGCCTCGTTGATGCGTTGCGCCCCGAGCGAGCCGCCCGTGACCAGCAGCACAGGTTTCGACGGATCGAGACCGAGGACCGTGAGAGCCTCGGGCCGTCGCGCGAAACGATCCAGTTCTTCGATCTCGCGTCGAAGCGGCATCCCCACTACCGTGGCGTGCCGCAGCGGAGTCCCCGCGAAGGCGACGCCGACGAACCGGGTCCACCGCGCGCCCAAGCGATTGGCGAGACCGGGTACGGCGTTCGCCTCATGGACGACGAGGGGCACGCGCGCCTTTCGTGCAGCGACATAGGCCGGCGCTGAGACATAGCCGCCGAATCCGACGACCACGTCGATCTCCCGCGAGCGAATGAGCTGCTCGATCTCCCGCACGACCGAGCGAAACGCACGTGGGAACCTCAGCATCGCACGCCCCGGTCGGCGCGGGAATGGCAATCGAGTGACCGTCACGAGCTCGAAGTCGCGCTCGGGCACAAGCCGCGACTCGAGGCCCTCGCGCGTGCCCACCACGATCACCTCCGCTTCGGGGTCTCGCCCTCGGAGGAACTCGGCGACAGCCAAGAGCGGATTGACGTGCCCCGCGGTGCCACCACCCGCAAGCAGGTATCGCGTCACGAGCGACCCAATGGGGACGCCGCGGGGGCCTCAGGATGCGAAGGCCGCCTCGCGAATGACATAGCAATGCCGATGGCCAGCAATGTCGTCACGAGTGACGACCCGCCTGCGGAGATGAGCGGAAGCGGCACCCCCAACACGGGTAAGAGGCCCAAGACGACGGCAATGTTGATGAAGGCCTGACCGAGAATCCACGCCATGATCGCGCTCACGGTGATCTTCGCGAACGGGTCAGTCGATGCGCGAATGATGCGCACAAAACCGATCGCGAGAGCGGTGAACAGCACGAGGACGAGCACCGCACCGATGAGCCCCAGCTCTTCACCGATGATGGCGAAGATGAAGTCGTTGTCTGCTTCAGGAAGCCACGACCACTTGGCCTTGGAGTTGCCGAGCCCCACCCCGAAAGTTCCGCCAGAGGCGAGCGCCCACCAGCCGTGCAGCGTCTGCCAGCACCCGAGGTTGTAGTCGTCTGGCGACGTGCACCCGGTCTGCCAGACCGCGATCCTTTCGGCGCGGGATCCCGTCATCGTCATGATCCAGGCGCCGACGAGCACCAGTGCGGCCGGGATCGCCAGCAGTCGCAGTCTCACACCGGCGAAGAACGCGGCGCCGAAGATGATGACGACAAGGATGATGGTGGTGCCGAGATCGTGCCCCAATACAACGAGACCAGCCGCGGTGACGGCAATGGCGCCGATGGGAAGCATTTCCTTCCAGTCGTCGAGCACCGGCAGCTTCTGAGCGAGGATCATTCCGAGCCACAGCACGAGAGCCACCTTCACCAATTCAGACGGTTGACCGCGAACGCCCGCGATCTCGATCCAGTTGGTGTTTCCCTGATGAGAGATTCCCAGGGGGGTCGCGATGACGAGAAACTGCAGCGTGAGAGCGAACACGAGTGCGAACCCGGCCCAGCGACGCCAGAAGGCCGTCGGCATCCTAGATGCGAGAAGCATGACGGGGATGGCGAGAAGCGCAAACATGCCCTGGCGAGCGAACGTGGCGAAGAAGTCATCCGATTGCTTGAACGACGACACCGACGATGACGAGAGCACCATGATGAGCCCGAAGACGACGAGAAACAGGGTCGTTCCGAGCACGAGAAAGTAGTTGCCCGTCTCGGATTTGAAGAGCCGTCGGACCGCGACGACGACGCCAGCGCCCTTGCCCTCATCGATGCCGGGAGACGTGCTTCGCGATGGGCCAGGTGATGGGCTCGGTGCGCCGCTAGGGCGACGCGGAGGGCTTGTCGTCATCCGCCTCTACCCCCACTAGGTCGCGAACCGCGGCTTGAAAGCGTCGCCCGCGATCCGCGTAGTCCCGAAACTGGTCCATGGATGCGGCAGCGGGGGCCAGCAGCACCGTGTCACCCTGCACCGCAAGCTCCGCCGCGAACCTCACGGCACTCGGCATCACCCCCTCAGTGTCGGTCTCCTGCACCTCAAAGAGGGGAAGTTCGGGCGCGTGTCGCACGATTGCCGCGCGCAGCGCATCGCGGTCACGACCGAGGAGAATGACACCCCGCAACCGACCGGCGACGTCGGCGACGAGTTCCTCGGGGTCGATTCCTTTGAGGAGTCCGCCGGCGATCCAGACGACCGAGGGGAAGGCGCGCAGTGCGGCACGCGCAGCGTGAGGGTTCGTTGCCTTCGAGTCGTCGACCCAGGTCACTCCCGCCGCTGTCGCGACGATCTCGGTGCGGTGGTGATCCGCCCGGAACCCTTGCAGAGCGGTGCTGACCGCCGACATCGGGATGCCGTAGGAGCGGGCCAGCGCGGTGGCCGCAAGAATATTGGTGACGGTGTGCGGCGCACCAAGACCGAGGGCCGTCAACTCCTCGATCGTGGCGATCTCGAGCGCGGTGTTGTGTCGATCTTCGACAAAGGCACGGTCGCAGGCGATTCCGTCGACGATGCCAAGCTCACTGGGTCCTGGCGCCCCGAGCCCGAAGCCGATCGCCCGCGCCCCCTCGATCACGTCGGCGCCTTCCACCATGTCGCGTGTCGCAGTGTCATCGACGTTGTACACGCACGCGATACGGGTGTTCTCGTACACTCTTGCCTTTGCCGCCCGGTAGGCCTCGCGGGACCCATGCCAGTCGAGGTGGTCGTCGGCCACGTTGAGGCACACGCTCGCCCACGGCGATACGGAGCGCGTGTAGTGAAGCTGGAAGCTGGAAAGCTCGACGACGAGCACGTCAAACCCCTCTGGGTCGCGAACCGCGTCGAGCACAGGGACCCCGACGTTTCCGCACGCGATCGCGCGCACGCCCGCGGCGCGGAGCATTGCCTCCGTCAACTGCACTGTGGTCGACTTGCCGTTGGTTCCCGTGACGGTGATCCACTCGGCAGGCGAACCTGTAGTCTCACTGCGAACCTTGTCCCTCAGTCGCCACGCCAGCTCGATCTCACCCCACACCGGCCAACGGCGATCGGTGGCCCAGGAGACGAACGGATGCGTCGGGGCGAACCCCGGCGAGACAACGACCAGTTCAGGGTCGAACGTGTC
>DAOMOV010000022.1:0-15583 GCA_035444505.1 Terrimesophilobacter sp. | reverse complement strand
CCAGGCCCAGCCCGAACGGGGTCAGCACGGCGGTCACCGAGTTGCGGTCCCGTGCTCGTGTGCCCAGCACTCCGATGAGTGCGGCGGCTGCCAACGACCCCACGAGCGATCCCGCCACCACGTTCGCCCCGAGCAGCAGTGCCGCTGCAGCGCCCGCAAAGGAGAGTTCGCTGATCCCGTGCACCGCAAACGCGAGGTCGCGGCTCATGACGAAGGGGCCGATGAGTCCGCCGACGATGCCCAGCAGGGCCCCCGCGATGATCGAGTTCTGCACCAGCACGAGCAGCGCCCCGTAGTCGCTGAAGTTGAACACCTCGCCCCAGAAGTCGTCCATCACGGTTCAGTGCTCCTGTGGTGCTCGAGGTGGTCGTGCACGCCGTAGCCCTCCGGAGCGCCGAGCACGGCGACCCGCCCCCGCGATCGGATGACCTCGACCGGGGTGTCGTACATGTAGGAGAGCACCTCCGACCGCAGCACCTCGTTCGGTGGCCCAATCCGGAACAGGCCGCCGACAAGATACAGCACCCGGTCGACGTAGGGCAGAACCGGGTTGATGTCGTGGGTGATGAAGATGACGGATGCCCCGGCCGTGCGCCGCTGGTCGTTGATGAGCTCACTCACCACGCGCTGGTGGTGAAGGTCGAGGGAGAGGAGCGGTTCGTCGCAGAGCAGCAGCTTCGGTTTCGCGGCGATCGCCTGCCCGACCCGCAGCCGCTGCTGCTCACCGCCGGAGAGGTGGGAGACGGGCATGTCGGCGAAGGCGGTCGCATCGACGGCGTCGAGGACGTCGTCAACGCGCTGCCGCACGTGGTGACTCGACCACGGCACCCCCCAGCGGTGCCCGTCGACCCCGAGCGCGATGAGGTCGCGGGCGCGCAGCGGCGTGCCCTGGGCGAACAGTTTCTGCTGCGGGATGTAGCCGATCGCCCGCGAGCCGTGACCCACCGGGCGACCCAGCAGCTCGATCGAGCCCGCGGTAAGCTTCTGCTGCCCCAGGATGGTGCGGATCAGTGTGGTCTTGCCGGAGCCGTTCGGCCCCAGCACAGCGACGAACTCACCGGGCGCGATGTCGAGGTTGAGGTTGCTCCACAGGGTGCGGTCGCCGAAGCGCAGCGTCGCCGCGCGCAGGGAGAGCACGGGCGACGCTGCGTCGGCGGGAACAGGACCGCCGAGATTCTGGGCGACGGTCACGGACTGAGCACACCTGCAATCGCATCGAGGTTGGAACCCATCCAGCTAAGGTAATCGGTTCCGGGGGGCAGTGTCTCCGAGATCGTGACGACGGGTACCCCCGCGTCGCGGGCTGCAGCCACCACGCGCTCGATCTGCGGGCCCGAGGTCTGCTCGTTCCAGAGCACGAGGTCGGCGTCGCCGGATTCGACCAGCCGAAGCACTTCGAGCAGCGCGTTTGCGGGAACATCGAACCCGGCCTCGACCGCGCTCGTGAACGCCTCCGGGGTGATGTTGTGCGCGCCGAGCAGCTCGGCAAGGTACTGCGGTGCGGGCTCGGTGAGCACGACGTGCAGGTGACCGAGCTCGTGCTCCAGTTCGTGAGCGCGCTCGATCAGCGCGTCAACCTCGAGCGAGAAAACGTCGCTGTTGCTGCTGTAGGTCGTTGCGCCGGCGGGGTCGAGGTCGCTGAGCGCTGCGGCGAGCGCGGACGCCAGCCCCTTCGCCGTCTCCAGGTGATACCAGACGTGCTCGTTGAAGCCCTCGACATGATCGTGGCCTTCGTGGTCGTGGCCCTCTTCGGAGTGGTCGCGATCGTGACCCTCCTCAGCATGATCGTGATCGTCATCCGCGTGGTCGTGGTCATGGTTTTCGTAGTCCTCGGGCAGCAGGCCGGAGAGCTCGACGGCGACGAGCACGATGCCGTCATAGCCATCGCCCAGCAGCGCATCGACGAAGGGGTCGTAGCCGCCGCCGTTGCCGATGACGATGTCGGCCTCGGTGAGCGCCAGCCGGTCTCGCGCTGTTGCCTCGTAGCTGTGCGGGTCTGTGGCGGGGTCGTCGATGATGGCGGAGACGACGGCACGGTCACCGGCGACGGCGGCGGCGATGCTCGCGTAGACGTCGGTGGAGGCGACGATGCTCAATTCTCCCTCCACCGCGGATTCGGAGGGTGCGGAGCATCCGGCAAGGACAAGGGCGGCGGCAAGGGCAACGCCGAGGGTGGGGGTGAGGCGATTCACGGTGATGACCTGTCTAAGTCGGTGTCGTAGGGATTGAGTGACCCGCATACACGGTAAACCCTATTGAGAACGATTGTCAAACTCAACGCTGCGCGATGCTCTATCTCCCGCACCAGTCCGGGGCGAACCCGTTGAGCAGCCGCTCGGTCTGTGCCTCGCCACCGAGTGCGTCGTCGACTCTCACGAGGTGCACCGATGTCGCAGAGAACCCCGTCTTGACGGGATACCCATCGGGAACACCCTCCGCCGACACCACCTCAACGGCGAGAAACTCGGCGTTCGGAGACAGGCAGTAGTCCAGGATGCGGCCCGACCCCCCGCTCGGGGCGAACACCTGTCGGGTGCCGCGCGCATCCGTCACGTAGAGACTCGTCGACACCGTCGAGGTCTGGTAGTCGACGCGATTGCGCAGGTGGAAGAAGCTGTCGTCGGTGAGGAAGACCTGCTTGCCCGGCAGCAGTTCAGGGGGGAGATCGGGCTCAGGAAGGGTGATCGGCTCGTTCGTTCCCGCGGCGAGGTCGAGCACCGTGCCGCCGTCGAGGTCGGCGACGATCAATCGCGCGGTGCCGGGAACGAAGCCGCGCAACTCGGCGTGCTGCCCCAGCGGTGCCGCGTCGGCCGAGATGAGCGGGTTGATCAGATACAGCTGCTGGTCGTCACCGTGGGCGACGATCGACCCCGTGCCCGGCACGAACGACCAGTCAACGACTGTCAGGGGTGCGCCGCCGATGCCCGTGATCTCCATGGCGACGCCGGATGCATCAGAGAGGTCGTAGACGAAGAGCGTGCTTGCCACTCCACTCTCGTCATCAGCGGCAGCACCGACGAGCGAGTGCTCCACGATGTAGCCGAGCAGATTGGACTGCGTGGAGCCCCGCACCGACCGGATGGTCAGCGCGACCGGGGTCGGCACCTGCAGGATCGAGCCATCCGACATCCGCACCAGCGACAGCGTCGGCGCGGCCAGCTCGTCCAGCATGACGACGGCAAGAAACTCGCCCAGCACCGCGAACTCCTGAAGGAGCGGCGCCTCGAAAACCGCATCGGCGCCCCCTGCGCCCGACACGGTATCGCGCAGAATGCGATCACTGTCGTCTCCGCGCAGCAGGGAGTACACGAACGGGTCGGGGGTGGTGAAACTGAACTCGACGGTCCCCGACGCCCCCGTCGCGACCCCTGCGACCTGCACGCTCACGGTGTACTCCGTCGCGTAGTCCAGAAAGTCAGCGAAACGCACCGTGAGCTCACTGCCCGACACCGACAACTCCGCCGCCGCATCCGGTGTGATCGACCACTGGTCCGGGCCGACATCCTGCACCGGCTGATTGGTGCGCAGGATGACCCGCTGGCCGGGCCACTGCACCAGAGCCTGCTCGTTGAGACCCGCCGAGCTCAGACGCGGACTCTGCACCGCATTCGCCACGCTCAGCACGCCCGCCGACACGACAAGGGCCGCGATCACGAGCACGGTGAGCCGCCGGAACCGAGCGCGCTGCCGCAGCTCCGCGCGCGGAACAGCCGGGCTCGGCGGAACGGGCGGCTCAGTAGACATAGGGGTCAGCGGGCTGCTCAATCTGGGTCACCTCGACGGGTGCCAGCACCGTTGTCTGCGCACTCGCAGCACTCGGGTTCGCCGTGAAAGAACCCGCCACGCTCACCCACTCGTCGATCTCGACCCGGTCCTGCCAGCCCGGAAGATACACGGGAACACCCACCGGCTGCGCATCCACCGCACAGCACGACACGACGAAGCGCGCCACATAGAACACGTTCTGCGGGTCATCGTTGTCAGGGGTGACGAAACCGACAAGGGTTGCCGTCTTGCCCGCAAGAGTGCGCTCATCCGCGCCCTGACGCAGCAGGCCCGCCCAGTCCTTGACCGTGAACGCCGACTCATCCGCCCCCGCAAGCTGAATCGAATCCCCCGTCAGCGAGGTGCTCACCGCACTGTTCATCACCCGCTGATCCACCGTCGCCGACGTCAGCGTCGAGGGCGGAACGACCAGCAGCGACACCGCCGTCACCACCACGAGCACCGCACTCGCCCCGAACCACCAGGTGCGCGCCCTCGGTGACTGCGCCGCGCCGTGGTCGTGCCCGTCATCATCGTCGTGCGCATCCCGCCCCCGCCCAGGGAGCACCGCAAAGGCGAGCACCACGAGCAGCAGCGCAATCGACGCCATCACCACCGTGAACAGAAAATAGCGGGGGTGGATGTACAGCCCCAGTCGCCCCGTGGCCGCAAGCCACAGCGTGGCCACCACACCGACACAGCTCAGCGCGATGCCGCGCCAATGGGAGAGAAACCGGTCACGCAATGAGATTCACCACCAACCCCAGAACCAGGGCGCACAGCCCCACAATCGTCGAAAGACGAACGAGCGTTGTCGTCGTGAACGTCGTGCGCAGCAAGGCGAGCATCTTGATATCGATCATCGCCCCGAACACGAGGAACGCGACGATCGCCCCCGGCATGAACAGCGCACCGAAGGCGAGCACGAAGAACGCGTCAACGTTCGAGCAGATCGACACGACGAAGGCGAGGGCCATGAGTGCCAGCACCGACCAGACCGGGTCGCTGCCAAGGGCGAGCATGATGTCGCGCGACACCCCCACCTGAATAGCACCCGCGATGCCGCAGCCGACTATGAGGGCAGGCAGCATCGTGCTCGTCTCCTCCGCGAAGCCCACGACGCTGCGCCGCCAGCGAGACCCCGTCGCCGGGCCCGCGTGCGCAACCTGGCACGTCGCCTCGAAATGGGGGGTGAGCAGTTCGTGCTGCCTCGGGTGCCGACTGAAGAACCAGCCGATGAGGTTCGCGATCACGAACCCGCCGATGATGCGCCCGAGAAGGATGCCGTGGTCCCAGCCGAACGCCTGATACGTGGTGATGATCGTCACCGGGTTGAGGATCGGCGCAGCCATGAGAAAAGTAAGCGACTCCGACACGGTCAGGCCGCGGATGATGAGGCCCCGGGAGAGCGGAACGTTGCCGCACTCGCACACGGGCAGGAACACCCCCAGCAGGCTCATCGCCACACGGCGCAGCACGGGTGTGCGCGGCAGCAGCCGGTCGAACACCTTCGTCGGAACCCACACCTGCACGAACACCGACAGCACGACACCGAGGAAGACGAACGGCAGCGACTCGATGAAGACACTGATCGACAGCGTGAAGAAGTCCTTCACCGTGTCGGAGAGCTCCTGGGTCGGCAGCTGCGCCGTCGCGACCCGCACGGTGAGCAGCGTCGCCACGATGGCCACTCCGGCGACGAGCCCAAGCGCCCGTGCAGAAACAGCACTCGACGTGTCGTGCTTGTGCAGAGTCACCGACACAGGCTAACCCGCCGTCGCTGTGAGTCGCAGCGCCACGACGGTCACGTTGCCGCTAGGGCTCGAGCAGGGGTGCGAGCTCGTGCGCCGCGGTCGCGAGGCGCGTCACCGACTCCGCCTCGCCGATTGACACACGGATGCCGTCACCGCCGAGCATCCGCGCCACAAGCCCGTGCCGCAGCAGCACTTCGTTGGCGGCATCCGTCTTCTCACCGGTAGCCAGCCACAGAAAGTTCGCCTGAGAACGCGGCACAGAAAGCCCCGCCTCCGTCACCAGCTGCCACGCCTCGTCACGGCGATCCTTCAGTGTGTCGACCCGCTCGAGCAGTTCGGTCTCATGGTCAAGGCTCGCGATCGCAGCCCCCTGCGCCTGCTCCGTCACCGACAGGGGAATCGTCGTCGCCCGCGCCGCATCCAAGATGTACCGGGGGCCCACCGCATAGCCGACCCGCAGACCCGCGAGCCCGTACGCCTTCGAGAACGTGCGCAGCACGACGAGGTTCGAATAGCGGCCGAAGAGCGACTCACCCTTCACCGCCTCCGTGTCCGATACGAACTCCGCGTAGGCCTCGTCAAGAACGACAAGCACCGTCGGCGGCACCGCAGCCATGAACGCCTCGAACATCACCTGCGACACCACCGTGCCGGTCGGGTTGTTGGGCGAGCAGACGATGACCACCCGAGTGCGTTCGGTCACTGCCGCCGCCATCGCCTCCATATCGTGACCGTGGTCAGCGGTGTTCGGCACCATCACACTCGTCGCACCCGCAACCGTCACGAGACCCGGGTACGCCTCAAAGGAGCGCCACGAATACACCACCTCATCGCCCCGACCCGCCGCGGCCAGAATCAGCTGCGCCAGAATCGACACCGACCCCGCGCCCACGTGCACGCTGCTCGCATCAACCGCGAACTTCTCGGCGAGCCTCGCCCCCAGCGCGGCAGCCGTCGCATCCGGATACCTGTTGATGCTGGGGCGGGCAATCGCCTCCAGCACCGCGGGCAACGGCTCGAACGGGTTCTCGTTCGACGACAGCTTGAACGCATCCGCCGGAGCCGGTTTGCCTTGACGATACGGTGTCACCGCCAGAATCTCGGGCCTCAGGATGACGCGCGTCGGTTCGCTGGTTTCGTTCACCACACCAGCCTATTGCGGCAGGCAACTCACAGTCACGACGCATTGCACGCGCACTACCGTCACGGCATAGTGGACGTGTGCGCAGATTCATCATCCGAGTTCTTATCTCCTCGCTGGCCCTCTGGCTGACGACGCTCATCGTCCCTGGCGTCACCGTCACGCCTTATGAGCCCGGTGGCACCATGGAACTCGTGCTGACCTTCCTGCTCGTCGGCCTCGTGTTCGGACTCGTCAACGGCATCATCGGAAACGCCATCCGCATCGTCGCATTCCCCATCTACGTGCTCACCCTCGGCCTCATCGCCGTCGTCGTCAACGCGCTGCTGCTCATGCTCGTCGCGTGGCTCACCAGCCTCTTCGGCTTCGGCCTGCACGTCGAGGGCTTCCTGTGGGCTGGCGTGCTCGGCGCACTCGTACTCGCCCTGCTCAACTGGGCGATCGGTCTCGTGCTGCGCCCCATCGTCGGCAAACGGTAGTACTCACTCGTCACCCAATACCCTGTCGGCGCGGTAGGTCTTCGACGTCACCGTGCCACCGGTGTCGAGGCGTTCGAACAGGTCTCGGATGCGCGTGTCGGGTTCGTCGTCGATGAGTCCCGCTGTGTAGACGTAGTCGTCCAGGTCGTGCGCGGGCAAGACTTTCTCGCTCACGTCGACCCTGCCGTCGGCGAACTGTCGCCTCACCACGAGAGGCTCTGAGTGTTCAAATCGGCCACCGAGCGCCGGCACGAGATCGTCGGTGTGCTCAATGGCGAGGTAGGGAATGTCCCGGGGCACCGCCACTACCCCTGCCGGCGCCCCCACGGTGACGAGCCCCGTGGCGTTCCACTCACCCGACGATGCGAGCCTCGCGGCGATGAGCCCGCCCTGAGAGTATCCGTTGAACACGATCGGTGTGTCTGCCGTCACCCCCGCCTGACGCAGCGCTTCTTCCACAGCTCGTTGTGAGCCCGCTGACGCGCCCGCCATCGCATGCATGTTGCTCGTCATGTCGAGGGCTTCCTCCGATATGCCCGCGCCCAGCTCCGCTGTCCCGGCAATGTACACCTCTATCCGGTCGGGCTCGCCGACGATGGAATATCGGTCAATGCGGATCTGCTCGTTGCCGTGCGGAATGCGCTCAATGCGGTCTCGTGCACCCGTCGCCGGTGATTCATCCGTCCTCGTGCTGACGGGACGAACCACCACGGACGACTCCCGCAAGAAGCCCACGGACGCCGCGGCCGCCGTCGCGGACGCCGCCGATGAGGAGATGCCCATCACCCCCAGCCCGTCTTCACCGAGACCAGCCGCGAAACCCAACGGCATCCGCATGGCGCCCGCCATGGCCTCGTCCGCCGATGACATGATCGTGCGCACGAGTTCCACTGTCGCCGGATCGGTCAATACGCCCGCCTTCGACTTCACGCTTGCGAGAACGTTCGCGATGAGCGCCGCACGCTGATCCTGCGGCAGCATCATGATCCCGGCCGCGCCGCCCGCGAGCGTCGGCACCAGCAGGGGCGCCACGAGGAAGGTCAAGCCTGGCAACAGCCATCCTGTTCCATATCCCACCAGTCCGGCAAGCCTGCGGTGGGCGTCGTCGAGAGCATGCTCCGTTGACTCGTACGTGTCGATGACGCGACGCAACCCCGTAGACAGCAGCTCGCTCGACGCGAGCGCCTCCACGATAGACCGGCGTGCGTCGGCTTGCGCGGCTTCGGCGAGCGCAGCGCTGTAGGGAGCATCAACGGTTCTCAAGACCTGATCCGTCACGAGGCGATCGACATGGGCGAGTCGCGCAGAGCATTCGATGAGTTCCTCGTGCACGACATCCATCGATTGCGCGAACTGTTCCAAGTCGGTCGTGAGCACTGTTGTGTACTGGGTGCCGACGATCAGCTCATCCGACACGACCGTGCACGCTTTCCTTCGCGCGGGCCGTGCACGCTAGTGCCTCCTCGAGTGCCGCAAGTGCGCCGCCGAGACCCCGCCGAAGCACGGCCGTTTCCGCATCGACCGCGTTTCGCGTGATACCCCGCCACGACTGATCCGTGAGCTCATGGGCGAGCCGAACCTTCAGTGAGTGCACGCGTTCCCATTCGTGACGCAATGCCCGCTCCTGCAGCGCAAGCCTCTCAGCGAGTTCTACCGCTGCGTCATCATGCATGACGTTGTCCTCTCGACGACCTGCCCCGTACACCCCCATGGTCAGCGCACACCGGGCTGCGGCATCCGTCAATCGTGGCCAGCGGTGGAGAACTGACGGAGGTGGGGCGCTGTGGGGGACTGGTCGAGCCGTCGCTGCTGCGCCAGAATGGCGGCATGAGCTTTGGCCGACCGCAGGGCGATTCGGCACTGTTTCGTATCTGTTTCGTGTGCACCGGCAACATCTGCCGCTCACCGATGGCGGAAACCGTGTTCCGCGACCTTGTCGCCAAGGCCGGGCTGACGGAATCGATCGCCGTCAGCTCCGCGGGCACGGGAGACTGGCACGTCGGAGAGAGTGCAGACGACCGCACCCTCCACGCACTGCGCTTCGCCGGCTACAACGGTGAGGGCCACCGGGCGAAACAGTTCGACCCCGGCCTGTTCGATCAATTCGACCTCGTCATCGTCTTCGACCGCAGTCAAGAGCGCATCCTCAAGTCGTGGGCCCACGCCGAGGAAGACCGGGGCAAGGTACAGTTGCTGCTTGGCTTCGACCCTGAAACCAGCGGCGTCACCGACGTTCCAGACCCGTACTTCTCTGACGCCGCCATGTTTCACTCAGTACTGACCACGATCGAACGGGCCTGCACCTCGCTCTTCAACCAGCTGAAGCCCGTGATCCGACGGAGAACCACATGAGCCCCCTCCCGCCACAGCCACTCAGTCCCCTCGACGGGCGCTACCGCCACGCCGTCAGCGCACTCGGCGAGCACCTCTCGGAAGCCGCACTCAACCGGGCGCGCGTGCAGGTCGAGGTGGAGTGGCTCATCCACCTCACCGATCGCTCCCTCTTCGGATCCGCACCCCTCACCAGCGAGCAGAAGGAGGCGCTGCGTCGAATCGTCAGCGACTTCGACCAAGACGACATCGATGAGTTGCACGAGTTCGAGAAGGAGACCAGGCACGACGTCAAAGCCGTCGAGTACTACCTGCGGGACCGCCTGCGCACACTGGGGCTCACGAGCATCGAAGAACTCACCCACTTCGCGTGCACCAGCGAAGACATCAACAACCTCGCTTACGCTCTCACCGTGCGGGCGGCCGTCACCGAGGTGTGGCTGCCCCGCTACCGCGAACTCATTGCGAAACTGCGCATCTTTGCCGTACGCCACCGTGACCAGCCCATGCTGTCCCACACGCACGGGCAACCCGCCACCCCGACCACCCTCGGAAAGGAGTTCGCCGTCTTCGCGCATCGTGCGGGCCGTGTCGCCGATCAGATCGATGCGGTGGATGTCCTCGGCAAGTTCAGCGGAGCAACAGGAACCTTCGCCGCGCACACCGTCGCCGACCCCGCCACCGACTGGTCGGAGCTTGCGCGCGACTTCGTCGAAGGACTTGGCCTCACGTTCAACCCTCTCACGACCCAGATCGAGTCGCACGATTGGCAAGCCGAGCTCTACCAGCGCATCAGCCATGCCGGCCGCATCCTGCACAACCTGTGCACCGACGTGTGGACCTACATCGCCATGGGGTACTTCACCCAGATCCCGCAGCCGGGGGCGACGGGCTCATCGACTATGCCTCATAAGATCAACCCCATCCGGTTCGAGAACGCCGAAGCCAACCTCGAACTTGCCAGCGCCGTTCTCGACAGCCTCGCTGCAACTCTTGTGACGAGCCGTTTGCAGAGAGACCTCACTGACTCGACAACGCAACGCAACATCGGCGTCGGGCTGGGTCACTCGCTGCTGGCGATCGACAACCTGCTGCGCGGCTTCGACGAGATCGCTGTCAATCCCGACCGGCTTGCCGCCGACCTGGATGCGAACTGGGAGGTGCTCGCAGAGGCGATTCAGACGGTCGTGCGTGCTGAGATCGTCGCGGGCCGCAGCAGCATCACCGACCCGTACACACTGCTGAAAGAGCTCACACGAGGTAACCGGGTGGGCGCAGCCGAGCTGGCCGCGTTTGTCGAGGCGCTTGACATCGGTGCCGAAGCGAAAGCGCGGCTTCTCGCACTCACTCCCGCCGAATACACGGGAGTAGCGAGCGCGCTCGTCGACGAACTCGACTGAGCGAGGGCGTGTCAGAGAACGGGGCCCTGCGACCCGTCTTTCGAACTGTCGTCGGAACCAGCCGTGAGCGCGAGCATTGCGAGAACCACGAGTGACACGATGAACGTGACGCCGAAGGCGATTCCGGCGATGATCCAGTCCTTGGTGGACATCGCGACGACGAGTCCGGTGAAGAGGGCGAACGCCGCAGAGAGTCCGATGAGTTCGACCGGGCGGAATCGTTCGCGTCTGCTGGGGGTCGCCATCAGTGTCCTCCTGACGCGAGCGCGTGTTCGCGCGTCGCAGGCTCTTGGGAAACGGCATTCTTCGCGGAGATCGCCGCGATAGCGAGAAACACGCCGATAATGATCGCGTAGGCGCCGAACATCCCGACCACGACGACATCAGCCGTGACAACGCCACTCACAGTGTCACCTTCCTTCGTCACCGTCTCCCACGCATTGGCGAAGTCCAGCGGAACCAGCACGATGACGGTCGCGAACACCAGACTCAGGATGCCTGACGTGATCGCATCCCGCGCGATAGCGCCCCGCGCGCGAAGCCACAGACCCAACCCGAGCTCGATCGCACCCGTGACCGAGGCGAACACGATCAGCACCGTCGCCAAGACCTCGAGGCCTTCGCCGACGAACGCTGCTGTCGCGCACCCCGCCGCCGCGACCGCGCAGCTCACCGCACCAAGGACCACGAACTTCACCGACGCACGGGTGGCAGCCCACGCGAACACGAGTGCCGTGACTGCCGCAAACGAGCCGAAGACGATGAGTCCGAAATCTGCGGAGTGGTCCGAGACGAAAGTCACGATCATGCCTGCGGCGAGGGCGACGGCTGACCGAGCCGCCACGGGGGGCCACGCCGCGCGAGTGGCACCTGTTGCGAACACCGCTGCTCCTGATTGCTTGAGTGAGGTCAGCCGCACCCGGCTGGCGCATCCAGCTTACGCGCAAGCCCGCTGGGGCCGGGGCACACCGAACCCTCTCCACCCGGCCCAATCAACACATGACCACTGCGACTGGCTAGCCCGCCGCCATGTTCTGGAAGCGCGAGTAGTGCCCCTGGAACGCCACCGGCACGGTGCGGGTCGGTCCGTTGCGGTGTTTGGCGACGATGAGGTCAGCCTCTCCCGCGCGCGGAGAATCCTTCTCGTAGATGCTGTCGCGGTCGCGGTGCAGCAGGATGACGACGTCAGCGTCCTGCTCAAGCGAACCCGACTCGCGCAGGTCGGAGAGAGCAGGCATCTTGTCGGTGCGCTGCTCAGGCCCGCGGTTGAGCTGTGAGAGTGCGACAACGGGAACCTGCAGCTCCTTCGACAGCAGCTTGAGCGCCCGCGAGAACTCGCTGACCTCCTGCTGTCTCGACTCGACCTTCTTGCCCGAGGTCATGAGCTGCAGGTAGTCGACGACAACCATCTTGAGCCCGATGCGCTGCTTAAGGCGGCGCGCCTTCGCGCGAATCTCTACCAGCGTCATATTGGGACTGTCATCAATGAAGAGGGGGGCGTCATTGATGCGACCACGCGTGTGCGCGATCGTCGTCCAGTCGCGAGAGTCCACCATTCCCTTGCGCATGTTGTGCAGCGGCACCGCCGCCTCCGCCGACAGCAGGCGCATGGCGATCTCACTGCGACCCATCTCCAGCGAGAAGAACAGTGTGGGCATGTTGTGGCCGATCGCCGCCGCACGCGCAAAGTCAAGAGCGAGCGTCGACTTACCCAGAGCCGGTCTCGCCGCCACAATGATCAGTTGCCCCGGGTGCAGACCGTTCGTGAGCTCATCGAGCTCCGTGAAGCCCGTTGGCACACCCGTCATGACACCGTCAAGACCCTTTGCCGCCTCGATCTCATCGATCGCCGTCGACACCGCATCCGTCAGCGGAATGAAATCTTCGGACTCCACGCCACCGGTGACCTGGTAGACCTCCGCCTGGGCCGCGTTGACCAGATCAACGACCTCACCCTCACTCGCGTACCCCATCTGCACGATGCGCGTTCCCGCTTCGACCAGCCGCCGCAATACGGCCTTCTCCGCAACGATGCTGGCGTAGTAACCGGCATTCGCGGCCGTCGGAACCAGCGCGGTGAGTGTGTGCAAGTACTCCGCACCGCCCGCGCGCGCGAGCTCCCCCGTCTTGGTCAGCTCGTCGGTGACGGCAATGACATCGGTCGGCTCGCCGTGCGAGTACAGATTGTGGGCGGCGGTGAAGATGATCTCGTGCTTCGGGATGTAGAAGTCGGCGCCTCGCACCGTCTCCAGCACATCCGACACGGCATCCTTGCTCAGCAGCATTCCACCAATGGCGCTCTGTTCGGCCAGCAAGTCGTGCGGAGGAGTGCGCTCGGTGCGACGGTGCTCACCGGGGTCGGTCGCCTCCGGCGCCAGACCCAAGTGGGTGATCGTCATTGCCGGCCCATCCTCTCTCCCTCAATCGATCCCAGCGCGGGATCTGTCTGTGCATCGTCACCTTCGATTCTGCGCCCGCGCGCGAGCGCACTCGGGCAGGCTCGCGCAGAGCCTCGAACGTGACGGTCACCTGTGCTTCACGAGTTAATGCATACCGGTTACGACTGACATTCCCGCTGGAGAGGTCTCGGTACCTGGCGCTGCTCTCGTGCGCTGCTTCACCATACGGAGCACCCCGACATTTCACAACCAGCCCTGTGGATAACGCTGTGAACAGTGTGCGTAAAACGCCGAGAGTCTGTGTGGGAAGTGTGGGGATAACCGTGTGGAGTGGTTACAAAAATGCCGCAATAATATGGCCCTGACCAGCAGTTTTCCCGAAACTCTATCCTGTGCAAAAACATGTTTAGAGTTGCGCTTGAGAGTTTGCTGACGCCATTTGTGGTATGTGAATGACGTGCCCCGCAGACGGGGGACGGCGGCGGCGAAAACCTCGCCGCCGCCGTGAATTGCGCCGAAAAGGCTACTTCGCAGCGACCACCGAAAGAGTGATGGTCGCGGAAAGCTCGTCCCGCAACGACACGGTCGCTTCGTGCGTTCCCGTGGCCTTGATCGGAGCCGAGAGCTGGATCTTGCGCTTGTCGATCTGGCCGATCCCCGCCGCGGCCACCGCGTCGGCGATGTCGGAGGTCTTCACGGAACCGAACAAGCGACCGCCCTCGCCCGCCGTCACCGTGAGAGTCACGGGGTTGGCTTCGAGCTTGGCCTTGAGATCCTGAGCTTCTTCGAGTGTCGCGTGCTCGCGAGCAGCACGAGCGGCCTTGATCTGTTCGATCTGCTTCTCGCCGCCACGGGTCCACGCCACGGCAAAGCCCTGAGGGATGAGGTAGTTGCGCGCATACCCGTTCTTGACGTCCACGACGTCGCCAGGGGCACCGAGACCGGTGACCTCGTGAGTGAGGATGAGTTTCGACATGGTCTCTCCCCTAACGTCCCGAGCCCGCGTACGGCAGCAGCGCCATCTCGCGCGCGTTCTTGACGGCGCGGGCTATGAGACGCTGCTCCTGCACGGAGACACCGGTGATCCGGCGAGCGCGAATCTTGCCGCGCTCGGAAATGAACTTGCGGAGTGTCGCGACATCCTTGTAGTCGATGACACCCACGGTGATGGACTTTGCGGGGGCGATATTCTTTCCGCCCTTCGCACCGCGAAGCGGTTTGCGGCGGTCGCCGCTCGATTTTCCTGCCATGGTTTCCTGCCTTCAGTTGAAATTAGTTGGATCCGGCCGCCGGCGGCCGGCGCTGGTGGCGCTGCAAAGGCGAGAAAGGCCTTTGCTTCGTGCTTCAGCGCGCGCTTAGAACGGTGTCTCGTCGTTGTAGTTGCCGGGGGCGCCCCAGACGTCACCCGATGACGCGTCGGCGGGCGCCGCGGCTGCCCACGGTTCCTCGACAGCGCCGCGAGGCGAGGAGCCGCTGGAGGCGGCGCGAGTCACTTGGGCGGTGGCGTAGCGCAGGCTCGGGCCGATCTCGTCGATCTCCAGCTCGTACGCGGTGCGCTTCTCGCCCTCTTTGGTCTCGTAGGAGCGCTGCTTGAGGCGGCCCTGCGCGATAACGCGGGTGCCCTTGGTGAGCGATCCGGCGACGTGCTCAGCGAATTCACGCCACACGCTTCCCCGAAGGAAGAGCGTCTCGCCGTCCTTCCACTCGTTCGACTGACGGTCGAACGAGCGGGGCGTGGAGGCGATCGTGAAATTCGCGACGGCGAGACCGCTCTGCGTGTAGCGAAGTTCGGGGTCGCTCGTGAGGTTGCCGACGACGGTGATGACGGTGTCTCCGGCCATCGTCTACTCGGCTTCCGTCGCGGCGGTCGTCGCCGCACTCTTCGCTGCGGGAGCCGCACCGCGGCGAGCGGCCTTCTCAGCCGAGCGCTTCTCCGCGGCCGCTACCTGGGCGATGGCCTCTTCAGCACGCAGCACCTTCGTGCGCATGACGGCTTCGCTGAGGCTCAGCTGCCGATTGAGCTCCTTGGTGGAGTCGGCGGTCGCTGTCATGCTGACGACGGCGTAGATGCCTTCGGACTTCTTGTTGATCTCGTAGGCCAACCGGCGCTTGCCCCAGATGTCGACATTGTCGATGGTCCCACCATCGTTGCGAATGACACCGAGGAACTTGTCCAGGCTGGGTGCCACGGTTCGCTCATCGATCTCGGGGTCGAGAATCACCATGAGTTCGTACTGATGCATAGGTCACCCACCTCCTTCGGACTAGAACGGTCACAGTATTTCTGTGACAGGAGGGTAATTGCATCGTGCCG
>DAOMOV010000021.1:0-16007 GCA_035444505.1 Terrimesophilobacter sp. | reverse complement strand
CCTCGAGCGAGGGGCCGTGGCCGTAGACGGGCGCATTGTCGAAGTAGGGCCGGAACTCGTTGACGGCATCCTGCGAGTTCTTGCGCATGAAGACCTGCCCGCCGAGGCCGACGATGGCCTGGTCGGCGGTGCCGTGGCCGTAGTGCTCGAAGCGCTGACGGTAGTAGCCGACCATCTTCGCGGTGTGGCTGCTGGGCCAGAAGATGTGGTTCGAGAAGAAGCCATCGCCGTAGTAGGCGGCCTGCTCGGCGATCTCGGGGCTGCGGATGCTGCCGTGCCAGACGAACGGCGGCACACCATCCAGCGGGCGCGGGGTCGACTGGAATCCTTCGAGGGGGGTGCGGAACTGACCCTTCCAGTCGACGTAGTCCTCACGCCACAGGCGTCGCAGCAGCGCGTATTTCTCGAGCGCGAGAGGAATGCCCTGGCGGATGTCCTCACCGAACCACGGGTAGACAGGGCCGGTGTTGCCGCGGCCGAGCATGAGGTCCATGCGGCCACCAGCGAGGTGCTGCAGCATGGCGTAGTCCTCGGCCAGACGCACGGGGTCGTTGGTGGTGATGAGGGTGGTCGCGGTCGACAGGAGCAGCTTCTCGGTCTTTGCAGCGAGCCAGCTGTTGATGGCGACGGGGCTGGAGGGGAAGAACGGCGGGTTGTGGTGCTCCCCCATGGCGAAGACATCGAGCCCGACCTCCTCGGCGTGCTGGGCGATGGTGAGCACGTCTTGCAGCCGTGAGGCGTCGGTGGGGGTGTGGCCGGTCGTCGGGTCGGTGGTGATGTCTCCGACGCTGAAGATGCCGAACTGCATCTGCGGGCTGGGGGCGTCCTGTGCTGTGTTCGTCATTGGTGCGATCGACATTGCTGCGAACCCTTCTGATTCATGCGTTTGCATACATCCTAGCAAACCCCGCACTACCCAGAACTATTCCCCAGCAGCCTCCACTCCACATGTGCACGCGCCAACTGCCCGTACATGTAGCGCTGCCAGCGCAGCACGCCGACAAAAACAGGAATGACCGGAACCAGCAGCAACCAGCCCAAAGGTGCATGCCAGGCCAATGGCTCATACGGTCCCCCGACCATGCCAGCGCTCAACGACAGAAACAGCAGACCCGTCGCCAGAAAGGCAATCGACAGCAGCAGGCCGAACATATACACCTGAGTGCCATAGGAGCGCTCCGGCTTCGAGACCTCGAAGAACGATCGAACCTCTTCGGGAACCGCAACGCCCCGACTGCGCACCGACACGGCCGCCCGCCTAGCATCCCGATGCCGAAGCGCCCGTGCTCGCAGCAGCAGCACGATGCCCAGCCATACGCCGATCGGCCAGAGCAGCAGGGACGCCACCCACCAGCCCATGACGACGTCGAGGGGCAGACCACCGAGCACGAAGTAGTAGCGCACAAGGGCGATGGTGAAAATCCACGGTGCGAGCAGGAATCCCGCGATCACCAGCCAGCCCGCGACCCGCCAGGGGGTGTGCCGCTGCACGACGAATCCCTCTCCCGTCAACCAGCGCTCGGCGCGGTCTCGCCGCACACCGTATCGCTCAGTCGGCGCAACCCGTGGCGCGGTGCTCTCCGGCATGATTGTTATCGTCGGCGCCTGACCCGACCGCAATGCGCCCGAAATTCGCGCGGCGGCACGCAGTTGGTCACTGGGCAGCTGATCCGCGGCAGACCCCGCCTCCCCCTGCACGCGTCGCCGCCGCGCAATCGCGTCCTCGAGCTCCAGCAGCAGCGTCGCCTTCGCATAGCCGACCCGACCGAAGGGCTGCAGCGCATCGCTCACCTCATCGGCAATGCGATCAGTGTCGCTGCGCGGCCCCAGCTCATCGGCGAGCGGCGAACGAACCGGTGTGCCGGGCCTGGGTTCGATCGGAGCGTGCTGCAGGGCGAGCAGCAGCACCTCCAGCTGCTCCAGCGTCAGATTGGGCAGCGACGGGCTGCTCACCGGAAGGCGCGCATCGAGGCCGCGCTGCAGCTCGAGCTGGATGACGAACTGGTCTGGAGAGGTGCCTCCCGGCATCCGGTAGACGTGCCGCAGCTCGCTGAGCGGAATGGTGCGCCAACCGACACGCAGTCGCCTCGTGCCCAGGTCGATGAGCGCGGGCCGGTTGGCGAAGATCGCCAGGGGCACTCCGATGAGCACGGCGAGCACGATGAACGTCCACAGTGCCGCCACGTGCCACGAGGGCTCAGTGCCCGACGTGACGCGCGCGAGCGCCGCAACCGGTGCCGCGAGTGCAATGGCGCCGATCACGGACAGGACCAAGGCGAGGGCCAGCATGATGCTGGTCGTGTCGGTTCCGATCCGTACCCAGCCCTTGCGCTGCGGACTCACGCGGCGCCTCCTTCCAGCGAAATCTGCGCAGCGAGAAGCTCGAGGGTGCGCTCCCTGCCCGTCGAGCGCTGCGGGTCGCTTCCGGCTCTTGCCGAGGCGACGGGAGACACCATGACCTCATCCACCGCGAAACGCTGCGCAAGGCTTCGGATGCTGCTCGCAGCGGCCTCGGGAGCACCGATCACCCAGGTGGCAGCCATCGGTGCGATGAGGGACTCATGCTGTGGGGCAAGAACAGTTTCCGCAGCCTCCTCGACGAGCGGCAGCGCCGTGAGCGGCAGGCCGCTGCGCAGTCGCACCATCTGGTGCAGCTGCGGCAGGGCGAGAGCGTGTGCCTCCTCGTCGGTGTCGGCGACGATGGCGTTGACGGTGAGGAAGGTGCGCGGTTCCGCGAGCACCGCCGACGGCTGAAACCCTGAGCGGTAGAGCTCCAGCGCCTGCTCCGTTCCCGTGCCCGAGAAGTGGTGCGCGAACACGTAGGGCAGCCCGAGCCCCGCCGCAAGCCGGGCCGAGTAGTCGCTGGAGCCCAGCAGCCATACATCGGGCGTCGTCGTCGCGCGCGGGGTCGCCGCGACCGGGTACTCCCGATCGCCACCAATCCGAAGCGTTGCGCCCTCGGGGTCGACGAGCGCCATGATGTCGCGCACGTTGGCCGGGAACGCGTCCACGTCGCTCGTCGTGCCGCTCATGCGCAGCAGCGCGGTGATCACGGGGTCGCTGCCCGGGGCGCGCCCGAGCCCCAGGTCGATGCGCCCCGGGAACGCCGCCTCGAGCGCCGCGAACTGCTCCGCCACCACGAGCGGCGAGTGGTTCGGGAGCATGACCCCGCCCGAGCCGACCCGCATCCGCGAGGTGCGCGACGCGATCACGGCAATCATCACCGGCGGGCTCGACGCCGCGATCGCGGGCATGTTGTGGTGCTCGGCCAGCCAGTATCGTTCGAAGCCGAGCTCGTCGGCGCGCACGGCGAGACTCACCGAGGCCGCCACGGCATCCGCGGATGTCTGATCCTGGCGTACGGGAACGAGGTCGAGCACCGAGAGGCGCAGCGACGGTGGTGCGGAGGTCACGACGTGCGCACCGCACTGAGGGTGTAGGCCGTGCGCACTGCGCCGTAGGCGATGAGCCCCTGCGCGGTGATGTAGGTGAGCATGATGAGCACGTGCACGTAGGGCAGGTCGAATTCGGGGTGAAAACGGTTCAGTCCGAGCAGGCTGTCGGAGATGACGAATAGTGCGCCGCCGATGGCGATCCACCGGTTGCAGCTGAGCCCGATCGCGCCCATGGCGCCGAGCACGAGACCGTACACGGCGACGGGGATCAGCAGATTGCCGAGGTGCGGCCACAGCACGACGACGAGCCCGAGCCACCACGCGACGTAGATGAGCGCCCACCAGCTGAACGGCCTGGTGCGCAGCCTGCGCAGGAACAGCACCACGTAGGCGATGTGGGCGAGCAGGAAGAAGCCGAGCCCGACGAGGAACCAGATCTCCCCCACCGAACCGAGCGTCACGTCACCCAGCCACGACAGGGTGATCGCGACCGTGCCAAGAATGGCGATCTCGCTGCGGATGGGCGCCACGGCGAACAGGAAACCCGCGAGCAGGATCGGCATGAGCAACGGCTTGGTGAAGTCCGTGACCTCGTCAGCACCCAGGAACTGGGCGACCAGGTAGACGGCTCCCACGACAACATACGGGGCGAAAACCGTGGCGATGCGAACCTTGTTCATAGCTCGACCCTACTGGCCGCGAGACTGCTCGTGAACGCGGCCGGGTTCCGCCGTCGGCAGGATCTGACGCACCGCGACAACGATGAACCACACGATGAGTGCGCACAGGATGACGTCAGCCGCAATGTACAGGTAGTGCAGCATCGATGGCCCCGGGTCGATGCCCGCGAGCAGCTGGTCGGTGCGCGCATTGAGCGACGGGCGGATGAGCAGCACCTCGACGAGCAGCACGACCCACATGCCGCCGACGATCCCCCACGGCAGCCGGCCCGAGCGGGGGCGGATGAGCGCGAGCGTGACGATGGCCAGCAGCACAATGCTGCTGATGTTGAGCGCGGTGAAGACGAGCCGCCCGATTCCGAGCCCCAGTTCGGTGGTGATGCCGGGCGCCTGAAACTTGAGCGGCGCCTCAAGGAAGGAGAGGGCGAGAATCATTCCCAACCAGAGCGCCGGAACGATGATGCGGACTGCGAGTGCGGTGCGGTTCATCCCACGAGACTATCGCGGAGCCGAAGGGGCGGCCGCGAAGGCTAGAAGACGCCCGCGTCCACCGCGACAGTCCACAGGAAGATGCCGGCTGCGGCTATCACCGAGAGCACCAGAGTTGTGACGCCGAGACCACGGTATCCGCCTAGGAGCAGCCCGATGAGGCCGAGAACGGCGGCGATGATCAGCCCTACGAGGATGAAGGGGAGTCCCAGCAGAACCAGGAGCAGGAACGGCACGAACGCATAGCCGGTCGCATCGGTGGTGATCGCACCAAGCACCAACGCGAGTGCGAGCGGAACCACCGTCAGGAGCATGAGAATGAAACCGATGATGACGAGCACCCGGCCCGCACTGACTTTGCCCAACATGCCCCCGATCGCAAGGTTTCTGGCTCGAAACCTATCAGTTCGAACGCGCGGTCCGCATCACCGAATCCACGCAGACCACGCTTGGCACAGCGAGAAGGGCCGCCACCCGTGCGGGTGACGGCCCTCCGTCAAGAATGTGGCGCCAATCGCTAGCGGCCCTTCGATACGCCCGCTTCGCGGGCTACTCAGGATAAACCGCGCCTAGCGGCGCAGCCCCAGTCGCTCGATGAGCGAACGGTAACGCTCGATGTCGACATCCTGCAGGTAGCCGAGGAGCCGGCGGCGCTGACCGACGAGCAGTAGGAGCCCACGACGCGAGTGGTGGTCGTGCTTGTGCTCCTTGAGGTGCTCGGTGAGGTCCTTGATGCGACGCGACAGCATGGCCACCTGAACCTCAGGGGAACCGGTGTCACCGGGGTGGGTTGCGTACTCATCGATGATCGCCTTCTTGACTTCTGCATCCAGAGCCATAGTTGATCCCCTTCTCTTCGTTGCGCGGCGCCCTGCGCCTTATGCGTGGGCTCTCTTTATCCGCGGCCGTCAGACGGCAACCTTGAGAGTTTAGCAGAGCGCGGCCAGCAGTCCTCCTGCGAAGCGCGCGACCTAAACCCCGGTGGTGAGGCTCACCAGGTAGAGCACCACGGTGATGAGCGGGGCCGTGCCCTGGATGAGCGCGGCAGGCACCCGACCGCGGCCGCTCGTCATGAGCACAACAGCGGCGGCGAGCATGCTCACGACGCTGAAGAGCCCGAGCGCGAAGCCCGCGTCACGAAAGCCCACGCCGAAGAGAATCGAACCGAGGAGCGCACCGATGGCGAGGAAGAGGTTGTAGAAGCCCTGGTTGTAGGCGAACGCGGCCGACGCATCCGCGTGCTCCTGGGTGGTCACCCCGAAGCGCCTCCAGGTCGTGGGACGCTTCCACACGACGGATTCCCAGTAGAAGAAGAGCACGTGAACAGCGGCAGACACGGTTGCGGCGATGGTGATGAGGATGGCCATGCGCTGATCCTATTGCCCCGCAGCGATGGCGGTCGAGGGCGTCAGGCGGCGATGGTGTGCGCGCCGCGACGCGGCACGGTGATGTCGTCGAAGACTCCGGCGCGCATGGTCATGAAGACATCGGCGGCAGCTTCTTGCATGCGGCCCTGACGGAGGGATGCTTCACGCACGGCAAGCTGCCGAGCCGTTTCGTCGTAGACGATGTCGGCATCCGCCGCACTGTCGACGAGAATGCCTCCCCGCGCGAGTACCCACGCTTCGACAACGGCACGAAGCAGTTCACCGTCGAACGCGAGGTGGATGCGGTCGCCGTCTCCCATGGGTCGAAGCTGGCGCAGCAGGGCGCGGGCGACGATGCCGGGCACGAGCAGGTCTGCGGCTTGCTGTTCCGCCACACCCCGCGGAACGCCGACGAGCGTGTCGATGGAGAGCACGAGCGAGTCGTTCTCGGGCACACCGCCGATGGGGAGGGGGAATGCGACGCGGTCGCCCCGCGCGAAGCCTGCCGTGTCGGGGCCGAGGCCCTCGATGGTGCCAGCAACCATCGAGCCGACGGCGTCGATGGATACTCGGGCTTCGCGATGGCCGGGGCGGCGCAGTGTTGCAATGTTCACACTGGTGCCAACAGTCGCAGAGGCGCCGATATTCCGTGCGGAGGAGTTCAGTGTGCTGCTCCTACATTTCTTCGTTGGTGTCGGGGTCTCCGCCCCAGAGCCGACCGGACTCCATCGAGGAGATGGAGGCGATCTCTGCTTCGCTGAGCTCAAAGTCGAATACCCTCGTGTTTTCTTCCTGAAAGCTGCGGTGCGCGGCTTTGGGGATCGGGATCGACCCGAGCTCGATGTGCCAGCGGAGAATCGCTTGCGACGAGGTGACACCGTGCGCATTTGCGACGGCGAGCACGCGCTCATCTTTGAAGGGTGATCGCTGCCTGGCGAGCGGCGTCCATGACTGAGTTGTGATGCCTTTGGCTCGGTGGTATTCGCGCAGTTCGGCCTGCGGAAAATAGGGGTGCAGCTCGACCTGATTGACGGCGGGGGTGATGCCGGTCTCGTCGAGGACCCGGTCGAGGTGCTCGATGGTGAAGTTGCTGACACCGATCGAGCGAATGAGCCCGTCTTCCTGCAGCTTCGCCATGGCCCTGAAGGAGTCGATGTATTTGTCGAGCCGCGGCATGGGCCAGTGGATGAGGTAGAGATCCACGTAGTCGACACCGAGGTTTGTGCGTGACTCCTCGAATCCGGCGAGGGTTTCTTCGTAGCCGTGGAACCGGCCGGGCAGCTTGGTGGTGACGAAGACATCTTCGCGTGCAACGCCCGAGCGGCGGATGCCTTCGGCAACATCGGCCTCGTTGTCGTAGTTGAGTGCGGTGTCGAGCAGTCGATAGCCGACCTCGATGGCGGACTGCACGGCTTCGATGCCGTCATCGCCCCAGAGCTTGTAGGTTCCGAATCCGAGTGCGGGGATCGAGTGGGAGTCGTTGAGTGCGCGCAGGGGGATCGTCATGCCTCCAGTCTCCCACCTTCGATGGAAGGGTCTTACATCGAGTGCCGGCGGTGGCTACTCTCGATGCTGACGGCGCTCGCCGTGAGGGGAGGCCCCGGTGGTTCTTCGCGTGAGTCCTCGTCGTGTGCGTAGGTCATGGACGGCAGCGCTCATCTCGGTCGCGTGCTCAGTTTCTCTCCTGTCGTGCGCGGCTCAGCGCGTTGACGAGACCCCGCTCACGCTGCCCAGTTCCTTGTCGTCGGTCGTGGTGGGTGTTGCGTCGAGGTCTCAGACGTGCGGCACAACGAGTTTCGGCACTGGACTTGTCGTGGCCAAGGACCGGGTGCTCACGAATGCGCACGTCGTCGTCGGTGCGAGTCGAACCGTGGTGACCGGTGACGACGGTGCCGGCTCCTTCGGGTTCGTGGTCTACTTCGATCCGCGGCACGATCTTGCGGTCATCGCGGCACCGGGCTTTGGCGTATCCGCACCGGCGTTCGGTGACGCGGTCGCGAACGGCGAGGCGGCGGTTGTTGCAAGATTTGTAGCCGGCGAGGGAGTGACGGAGGTTCCCGTCGTTGTGGAGTCTCGTGACTCGGCCGTCACGAAAGGCATCTTCGGAATCGAGACCGTCACGATCGACTATTGGACGGTTGCCGGCGACATCGATCCAGGTTTTTCGGGCGCACCGTTGGTCACTGAGCATGGCGTCGTCGGAATAGTATTCGCGGAAGCCGGGGACGACAGGCCCGAGGGATACGCGCTCTCGCTCGAGCACGTCAGCCCCGTAGTCGAGCGCGCGGCGGGCTTCACGATCAAAGCCGACACGGGGGCGTGTCTGGTTCCGTGAGACGCCGTCCGACGCGGCCGTGCTGGAGCTTGGTGCCTCCTGTGTGAGTACTGGGAGTTGTCCGGTCTGGACACAGTGGGCCCGCCTTCCCACCAGTTTCACGACTACTATTCAAAGCTGCTTCGCAGTGGCCACGGCGCGTGCCGACCACCGCGACTGGAGGACAAATCGTGACCGACCACACTACGCAACTCGTTCCCTACCTTGACCCCCATTGGGTGCAAGTGCTGCCGAGCCGCTGGGTAGCCGAATATGACGGCGAAGCTGCTGGCAGCATCGATCTGACTCGACGCGGGAGATACCGCGCCACCGACCGTCACAACCGTCGCATCGGCACATTTCGCAGCATCGACGAGGCACGAATCAAGCTCGCTGACAGCAACCGGATCAGCCGACGCGAGCACTGGGACACGTCACTCCCTCTCGGCACGCTCGGTCTCATCCTCCTCGTGGCGACCACGGGACTCGGGATCTACGCCCTCACCCTGCTTCTGTAGGCTGCCCTCGGGGTGGCCGCCGTGTGGCTGCTACAGCCATCCGCTGACCGCGACCAGCACGAACCACACCGCGAGCAGGGTGACCGCGATCCATGCCACGCGTCGCCGTTCAGCTCGATTCACGAGGGCGTGCACATCGCCGAACCGCTCAAGCACTTGCGCAAGGGGCGGATTCTCACCCACTCGACCCAGTGTGTTGGCAGCGTGGGCGAGCGCATCAGACTCCTCGCCGGAGATGATCGGCGGATGCGACTGCACCCACGATGCGATCTCTCGAGGCCGCAGCACCGACACTCTCTGTGGTCGTCGGTCAACGATGAGCCGTCTCGGGTTCGCCACAACAACACCCGGTACGACCTCGACTCGAAGTCCGCTGCGTTCATAGAGCTTCTGGGAGAGCCGCAGTGCGTTGAACTCGGCATCGCGCAGGTGTGACATGCGTGCGCCATCGTGTACAAACGAGTTCGCTGATACCCAGACGGATGCGCCGCCAGGGTTAACGGTTGTCAATGCGAACACGCCGCGTTCTCCGATGAGAACGTGGCTCACGTCATCACGCGGGAGGGTGGTTCCGACCCCGGATTCGCCGCACGGATTCACCCCGTGGATGACGTGCCAATCGTCGCCGAGACTGGCCGCGATCGTCGCGACAGAGTACTCGGCGTTCGCCTCACGGTAGTCTCTGCCGCTCTCCCGCGGGAGGGGACTCACGCCGAACAGTCGGCCCAGGAAGGAGGGGGGCGGCATCGGCAGCCACCGGGAAAGGAACCGGCGCATGTTCGAGCCCGCGCGCACCGCCGCGCCCGGGGGAACCTGATCCAACTCGTCATCCGGGGTGCTGGGGTTCGTGTTGCGCACGGCATCCCGAGACACCTGACACCCCCCAACACGCGACGGTACCCCCGGCTTCGAACGAGATACGGAGGCGAGCAACCCTGACGCTACCGCCCCAAGGCCACCCGTGTGACCCCCCAATACGGAGGGGGAAACACGACTCTCAGCCCGGGACTGGAGCGGATGGCACGGGTCCATTTGTCCGCCGTCACGGTCCGCGCCCTTGACTTATTCAGCGCCCCGGCGCACTCTGGGGGCAGATCAACTCATCGCTCGGGAGAGCCGCACCAAGTGCCGCACCGGGCGATGAGTGCCTTAACCGGTGGGCTCACTCGTCCAAGGGCCCGAGCAGGTCCCCGGCAATCATGCTTCGAGTAGCGTCCACGGATGACGGCTGAAACACCCCCGCGAGCACGTCGCGGTACAGTCGACCCAGCTCACCGGATGCCGAATACGCGGCGCCACCGGCGACCTCGATCGCCGCATCCACCGCGCCTCGTGCCGCCGCAACCGAGCGCACCTTCACACCCGACACCAGACGGAACCAATGGGTGCCCGAAGCCTCACCCTCATCAAGGTCGCGAGTCAGCGCGTCGAGACCAAGGTGCACGCCGTCCAGAGCGAGTGCTGCGTCAGCGAGGCGAGCACGAACAAGAACATCCTCTGCCCGCGAACGACGGTCGGCCCACTCCACTCCCAACTCGAGCGCGCGATCGCCGAGCCCCGCGTAGACCGAGGCGAGGAGCAGCTCGAACACCACGAAGATCGCCCACTGCAGTCCGTCTCCGCTGAGCCCCGGTTCCACTCGGCGCACAACCCGGTCGGCGGCAAGGAGCGCACCCTGCAATCGGGTCGAGTTGCTGTGGGTCGCGCGCATGCCGAGCGCATCCCAGTCCTCGACGACGCTCAGCCCAGGGGTGTCGCGGTCGAGAAATCCGAAAACGAGCAGTGGCCGGTCGCTGTTCGAGTTGTCACGCGCGTGCACGCCGAGTCGAGTCCACGCGGGCGACAGGGTTGTGAAGATCTTTGTGCCCGTCAGCCGAAAGCCCTTGGCAACGGGTTCAGCCGCGGTCGTGCTGTCGAAGAGCATCCGGTCGTTGCCGCGCTCACTGATGCCGAACGCGAACAGTTCCCCCGCCACCGCCTCACGCAGCACGAACTCGAGCGAATCATTGTCACGCTGCCGCAGCGCGAGAGCGACCCCCGTCCAGATGAGGTGCATGTTGACTCCGAGCGCCGTCGCTGGCGACGCGGTTGCGAGGCGACGCTGCAGTCGCGAAACCTCGCGAAGCGACATGCCAAGCCCGCCGAGCTCGACGGGCACCAGAGCGCGAAGGTACCCCGACTCACGCAGCTCTGCCAGGTCGTCATGAAAGAACGCGTTGTCACGATCGGCCTCGCTCGCACGGTCGCGAATGCGCTGCAGTCGATCGTCGCTGAGAATCGTCACACCACCAGCTTGCACCCTCGAACCACCGACACGGTGCAAGAATGACTTGGCTGCACGCACCGCAACCCACACGAGCGAAGAGGGCCCATGGCGATCGACTACAACCCGCTCTTCGAGGAGGTCGACAAAGCCACCCTCGACACGTTTCGCAAACAGGAGAAGTCGACCGAGACGGTGGCGATGACGTTCGTGATCATGATCGTCGTCGCGCTCTTCGGATTCTTCTTCGTGGTGAGCGCGATCTCCTCCGAGGCGACCGGTGGGGCGCGGCCCGAACGAATCGCCCTCATCGTCGCGATCGCGCTGACACTCGCAGCCGCAGCGTTCTTCGTCTACAGGATCATCGCGAGAGCGGGCGCCCTGCGCCGGTACCGCCTCACCAAATTCGCGGTGCGCAACGGCATGCTCTACAGCACGACGGCGACTCCGCCACGATTTCAGGGCGCCATCTTCAACGTGGGGAACGCTCGGGCCGTCTACGAACGGCTCTGGAGCGACACCGACCCAGCCGTCGAACTCGGGAACTACCGCTACACCACGGGGTCGGGCAAGAACAAGACCACCCACCACTGGTCGTATCTGGCCCTTCGCCTGCCGCGCCGCCTGCCCCACATGCTGCTGGATGCCAAGGGAAACAATTCCCTCTTCGGCAGCAATCTGCCGATCAGGTTCGGGCGTGACCAGCGACTCTCGTTGGAAGGTGACTTCGACGAGCACTTCACCCTGTACTGTCCGCGCGAATATGAGGCCGACGCCCTCTACGTGTTCACCCCCGACCTCATGGCTCTGCTCATCGACGAGGCCGCAAACCTCGATGTCGAGATCATGGATGACTGGATGCTCGTCTACGCGAAGTCGAAGCTCGACTTCAGTGATCCGCACCGGTTGTCACGACTGCTCGGCATCGTGGACACCGTGGGAAAGAAGACGCGCTCACGAAGCGCACGGTACGCCGACGACCGAATCCTTCACAGCGCGAAGACGGCCGAGGGTGAGCGTGTCGCTGGAGCACCGCTGGGTGCCGCGAGACTGTCTCACAATCTGATCGCACCGAACGGGCGCCGCCTCAAGTCGGGAACCCCGTGGCTCATCTTCTCATTCGTCGCGGTTGCGATGATCGCGTGGTTCTTCATCCGAATCCTCGCGGGAGTCTAGCCGCGGGGTGTTTGCGTCGCCGGCCACGGCGCTGAGCCCCTCAGGCAGTCCACGGCCGGCTACGAGCGTGAGCCGCTGTGTCGGTCGCGTCATGGCGACGAAGAGAGCAGCCGCTCCACGGTCCGATGAGGCGATGATGTCCGACGGTTCCACGACGATGACGGAATCGAATTCGAGCCCCTTCGCGTCCCTCGGCGACAGCACACTGATCTCGTTAGTGAGGTTGTCGGCGCCGCGACCGACCTCAAACTCGGTGGAGAGCGCCTGCACGACGGAGTCGATCGACTCGTGCGCGGCGATCACGGCGAGGGTGCCGCCGACGGAGCTGTCCCGGTCACGTCGCACGGCTTCCAGCACGCCGGGGGCGACCTCGATCGGCCAGTCGCCTTCGCGCACAGAGGTCGCGAGGGTGACCGGCAGGTTGTGGGCGAGAGCCATCGATTGTGCGGTTTCGGCGATGCGCCCAGGGGTGCGGTAGTTGACGGTCAACTCCTCAAGTCTCCACCGCTCGCTCTCTTGGGACCCGCCGATGAGGGCATCGAGCGCGTGCTCCCAGGTCTCGGCGGCCACGGGTGATGCCGCTTGGGCGATGTCGCCGACAATGGTGAACGACTTGCTGGGGTTGCGGCGGCGAAGCAGGCGCCACTGCATGGGTGAGAGTTCCTGCGCTTCGTCGACGACGATGTGGCCGTACCCCCACGTACGGTCGGCTGCGGCCCGCTCTGCGGTCGTGAGCCCAGCGACCGATTCGGCGAACCCGTCGGCAACGTTCTCGGCGGCGACGAGCCCGTTGAGCCCGAAGTTGGCGATCGCGGCCGCGGCGTTCTCGATGTCGCGCTTGCGCTGCGCTTTCGCTTCGCGTCTGCGGGCATCATTCTGAGGCTCGAATTCGCCGAGAAGTTCGGCGGCCTCATCGAGAAGCGGGATGTCGGAGACGGTGAACGGTGCTTCCCTGTCTCGGCGCAGCAGTGCCCGCTCGGTGTCGCTCCAGTCGGGGGTGAGCGTGGCAAGCCACTGCGGTCGGGCGAACAGGTCGCCAATCAGCTTCTGCGGGGTGAGAGGCAGCCACGCGGTGTTGAGAGCGACCTTGACGTCGTGTGCGGTGCGCAGGTCCTCCCGCAGCACAGCGAAGTCGCTGTCGTCGATGACGGCGCGATTCGAACGCAACTGGTCGGCGTACTTATGGGTGAGCGCGCTGAGGGCGTGGCCGACGAAGTCGACTCGGGCGAGGTTGTATGGTTTGCGGCTCGATTGCGCGCGCGACATCGCCGAGCGGATGAGTTCCGGCTCAAGGGCGAGCTTGTCGCCATTGACGTCAAGGATGACCGCCTTGTCGGGAACCCGCTGCCTGTCGGCGACGGCGCGCGCGATGAGCTCGGCCATCCGGGTGTCGCCTTTGAGGGTCGCGGTGGCGGGATCATCGTCATCGATGGCGTCGACCCCGGGAAAGAGCCCGCCGAGGCTGGAGAGCACGACACCGGACTCGCCGAGGGAGGGCAGCACAAGTTCGATGTAGTGCAGGAACGATTTGGAGGGGCCGACGATGAGCACGCCCGAGAACCCGAGTCGTTCGCGGTGCGAGTAGAGCAGGTATGCGGCACGGTGGAGTGCGACGGCGGTCTTGCCGGTGCCGGGTCCGCCCTGAACCACGAGCACACCGGCGAGGTCGGAGCGGATGATGCGGTCCTGCTCAGCCTGGATCGTCGCAACGATGTCGGTCATGCGACCCGTGCGCTCCGCGGTGAGCGCGGCGAGGAGTGCAGCTTCACCCTGCACGCTCGTGCCGGACTGGTCGAGCAGTTCGGGGTCGAAGACTTCGTCTTCGATCCTCACGAGTTCGCGCCCCTTGCTGATGAGGTGGCGTCGCGCTCGCGCGCCCATGGGGGTGCGAGCGGTGGCCTGGTAGAAGGCGCTCGCTTGCGGCACCCGCCAGTCGAGCAGGATCGGTCGCAGTTCGCTGTCGCGAAGACCGATGCGCCCGATGTAGCGTCTCACGGGGCCGTCGTCGTCGGGTTCCAGTTCGAGGCGACCGAACGCGAGCCTCTCCCCCACTTCGCGCAGCTGCAGGATGCGGTCCTCATAGAGCTGGGCGAAGCTGTCGCGCTCCGACCTGCTCTGATCGTGGTCGCCGACGTTGAGGATGCGGATCTGTGCGAGCTGTTCGTGGGCTTCACTCTGCAGTTCGTCGAGGCGGCGGTACAGCATGGTGACGTAGTCGCGTTCTCGTTCGAGTTCGGTTGACACCACGTCTGCTTCACTCCCCCAATGTTTTTGCGGCACACAAGTCTATCGGTTCGAGGCGTCTGACGGCCGCGAGCCGGGTGGGCTGGGGGTTCAGCTGGGGTTGGGTGGTGTGGTGCTGGAATGCTGCTGCTCACGCAGGATGGCGAGCGCTCGGGACACGCGGTCGGTGAGGCCGGATGCCCTGCGGGGCGCCCTGCGCTCGAGCTCTCCGATGGCTTCGACAATCTGGTGGCGCTGTTTCTGGTGCACGGCGTGCACGGCGAGGTTGCGGGCGAGGGAGAGCCGTGCGCCAACGATGGAGAAGAGGGTGGAGAGCACCGGTGCGGCGATGGTGAGGAGGGGCACCCAGAGGTCGACTCCCCCACCGAGCCAGAGGAAGAGGGCGGCGAGTACCAGTACGGCACCGGTGATGGGGGGGATGACGCGCAACCAGCGTCCGATGACGACGGTGCGGCGCAGGTCTCGTTCGCGTTCGTCGATGGCGTCGAGCCAGCGTCGAAAGTCTTTGACGCGTCCGCGTGACAGTCGCACGCCGTCGGTGGCGCGCAGCTTGTCGAGGAGTGTCGCGTATCCGGACTCTGGTCGGCGGAGTGCGCGCACGGCGAGGATCGCGGTTCCTGCCCCGACTCCGGCGAGTCCGACCATGAGGGCGGCGCCAAGCCAAGGCAGGTTGTGGTCGAGCACGAGTCGTGCGGCGATGACGGTGCCGAAGATCAGCAGGATGAGCACGATGGAGCAGGAGATGATCGTCCACGTGAGGAGGCGGTCGCGGTCGCGGCTTCCGACGGCGCGGCCGGCGCGACGAAGTGCACGACCGGTGGCGACGTCGACGACCTGGAGGAGTACGAAGAGAACCCACAGGATCGCGGCGGCGTCAACGATGACGATGAGCGTGTTGTTGTTCATGGTTCCTCTCAGAACACCTTGTCAGGGTTCAGTATGCCCTGTGGGTCGAATAGTGACTTGAGCGATTGCTGCAGATGGAGGTTGTCGCTGCCGAGTTCTTCGCCCAGCCAGCGCCGTTTGAGTAGTCCGACTCCGTGTTCTCCTGTGAGGGTGCCGCCGACGCGCAGTGCTGCTCGGAAGAGTTCGCTCGCTGCCTCCCACACCGTGTCGGGTATGTCGGACATGCCGCCTGAGGTGTCAACGATGAAATTGGGGTGCAGGTTTCCGTCACCGGCGTGAGCGACGGTGGGAATGGTGAGACCGAACTTCTGCTCGACGCGGGCGATCTCCCGGAACATGTCTGCGAGCGCGGACCGGGGAACGCAGACGTCTTCGATGAGCACGGTGCCGAGCCGCTCAAGGGAGGCGTGGAAGGCGCGCCGGACGGTGAGCAGGCGCTCCGCTTCGGCCGGGTCGGTGGTGACGGTGGCGCTGCCGCCGTGGTCATTTATCACCCGACGCAGTTCGTCGCCGTCGATTTCCGCCGCAGCGCCGTCGACTTGTACGAGCAGGTGGACGAGGTCTCTGCTGCCACGCGGAATCGCTGCATCGCCGTCGCCCATGGCGCTGAGGTGCGAGGAGATCGCCGTGACGCTCGCCGCGTCGACGAGTTCCA
>DAOMOV010000020.1:9496-16166 GCA_035444505.1 Terrimesophilobacter sp. | reverse complement strand
CGCCGAGCCCGGTGGCTACCGCGAGGTCGACGTGCTCGCCGACTACGCGTCATACCTGCGCGGGCTCGTCGACCTCACCGGCATCCGCCCGTTGACCGTCGTCGTTGACGCGGGCAACGGGATGGCGGGGCTCACCGTGCCCGCCGTGCTCGGCACCGCGGCGGGGCTGGCCGAGTTGCCGCTGACGATCGTGCCGCTCTACTTCGAGCTCGACGGCACCTTTCCCAACCACGAGGCGAACCCTCTCGAACCCGCGAACCTCGTCGACCTGCAGCGTGCCGTCGTCGAACACGGTGCCGATCTCGGGCTCGCCTTCGACGGCGACGCGGACCGCTGCTTCGTCGTCGACGCCGACGGTGATCCGGTGAACCCGTCCGCGGTGGCGGCGATCGTCGCGCAGAGGGAGGTGGCAAGAGCGAAGTCGGCTGGTGAGGAGCGGGTGCACGTCATCCACAACCTCATCACGTCGCGCATCGTGCCCGAGACGATCCAAGCGGCGGGCGCGATCCCCGTGCGCACTCGCGTCGGTCACTCGCTCATCAAAGACGAGATGGCGGCCACGGGCGCGATCTTCGGCGGTGAGCACTCGGCGCACTACTACTTCCGTGACTTCTGGGGCGCCGACAACGGCATGCTCGCGGCGATGCACGTGCTCGCCGAACTGGGTGCCCAGCCCGAACCGCTCACGGAGATCGCGCGGCAGTTCAGCCCCTACTTCCAGAGCGGCGAGATCAACTCGACCGTGACCGACGTGCCCGCGGCGTACGCGCGCGTCGTCGAAGGGTTCAAGGGCGCTGCGCTCGATGAGCTCGACGGGCTCACCCTGTCCGGCGATGAGGAGGGCACGTTCTGGTGGGCGAACGTGCGCCCCTCGAACACGGAGCCACTGCTGCGCCTCAACGTCGAGGCGGGTCGCCGCGACGTGATGGAGCGCGTGCGTGACCGGGCGCTCGCACTCATTCGCGCGTAGCATCCGCCGCCGCGACACTTCGCCTCAAGTGCGCCAGTTGCGGCGGGCGCGCACGATGCGAACGGGCGCCCTCGGGTGGGAGAGAATGGGGGAATGCCCGCAAAGCCCTTCTCCTTCAAAGTCGCCGATCTGAGCCTCGCCGAGGCCGGTCGGCACCAGATCCGTCTCGCCGAGCACGAGATGCCGGGCCTCATGGCGCTGCGCTCCGAGTTCGGGGATTCGAAACCGCTCGCCGGGGCTCGCATCGCCGGCAGCCTGCACATGACGGTGCAGACCGCGGTGCTCATCGAGACCCTGGTCGTGCTCGGGGCGCAGGTGCGCTGGGCGAGCTGCAACATCTTCTCCACCCAGGACGAGGCGGCGGCGGCCGTGGTCGTGGGAACCGGCACCGTCGAGAACCCGCAGGGCGTGCCCGTGTTCGCGTGGAAGGGCGAAACCCTCGCGGAGTACTGGTGGTGCACAGACCAGCTCTTCGACTGGAGCGCTGAGGCTGCCACCGCAGGAGCGGACTGGCGCGGCCCGAACATGATCCTCGACGACGGCGGCGACGCGACCCTCCTCGTGCACAAGGGGGTCGAGTACGAGAGGGCGGGCGCGGTGCCCGAGGCGACGGATGCCGACACCGCCGAGTGGCGGGAGGTGCTCGCGCTGCTGCGCGCATCCGTAGCCCAGAACCCGAGCCGCTTCACGGACCTGGCGGGTGACATCCGCGGGGTGACGGAGGAGACGACGACGGGCGTGCATCGGCTCTATGAACTGGAGCGAGCCGGAACACTGCTGTTCCCCGCCATCAACGTCAACGACTCGGTGACGAAGTCGAAGTTCGACAACAAGTACGGCATCAGGCACTCGCTGCCCGACGGGCTCAACCGCGCCACCGACGTGCTGATCGGCGGCAAGGTCGCTCTCGTCGCCGGCTACGGCGACGTGGGGAAGGGCGCGGCGGAGGCGCTGCGCGGGCAGGGCGCGCGGGTGATCGTGTCGGAGATCGACCCGATCAACGCGCTGCAGGCGGCGATGGACGGATTTCAGGTCGCGCGCATGGAGAGCGTGCTCGCTGAGGTCGACATCTTCGTGACGGCGACCGGAAACCAGAACGTCATCACGATCGACCACATGCTCGGCATGAAGCACCTCGCGGTCGTGTCGAACGTGGGCCACTTCGATGATGAGATCGACATTGCCGGCCTGGAGAGTCTTGAGGGTGCCGAGCGGGTCGAGATCAAGCCGCAGGTGCACGAGTGGCGGCTGCCGAGCGGTCGCAGTGTGCTCGTGCTCTCGGAGGGGCGCCTCATGAACCTGGGCAACGCGACCGGCCATCCCTCGTTCGTGATGAGCAACTCCTTCACGAACCAGGTGCTCGCTCAGCTCGAGCTGTTCACGAACGACACCCCAGTGTCGGTGCGGGTGCTGTCGAAACTGCTCGACGAGAAGGTCGCGCGCCTGCACCTCGATGCGCTCGGGGTCGAACTGACGATGCTCACGCCCCAGCAGGCCGCGTACATCGGTGTTCCCGTGGAGGGCCCGTTTAAGCCCGACCACTACCGGTACTGACCGGCTTGGGCGGGGTCGCCTTCGACCTGCGGCGGAAGAACGCCCACGTCGCGATGCTCACGATCGCGAATGCACCGAACACGGCGATGAGCACCGCGGGTGGGGTGCGCAGGTCGCTCCACTGGCCGGGGAGCGGAAGCACGACGAGCGCGAACACCGTCGCGAGGGCCGCGTAGGTGACCAACCATCCGGCGCGCGACCAATCCCACAGGGTCTTGCCGTCGAGATAGGTGAGGGGCAGGAGCAGCACGACGAACGTCGCGAGTGACTTGAGGGTCAGCGTGGACAAAATCTCCTGCGCCAGCAGGATGCCGAAGCCGGGCTCCGCGGCAGCCAGGGGCGTGATCAGGCTGTAGCCCACCCACGAGACGAGCCCGAGCGCGGTCACCATGCCGGTCGTCACGAGCACGAGGTGCGCCTCACGCTGCTGGCCCAGATACCGGGCAAGGCTAGCCCCCAGCCATACACCGAGGATGATGCCCGGCTCGAGTCCGATGAGCCGCGTCGCCAGCACCCCGAGGAAGAGAAGCAGGATGCCGCCGGGCCGCAGCCGGTACGTCCACTCGACGTCCCACCACCGCCGCGCGAGCGCCCCGGTCGCCCAGCCGCGAACGAGGCCCAGCGCAATGATCGACACAGTGAGGGCGATCGTGAGCCGCATGGACGCCTCGTTGAATCCGAACCCGGGGTCGGTGAAGCCCAGTACGATCGCGGAGCCCAGCAGGGTCGCGCCCGTCACTCCCCAGCGCAGCCAGCGCGACCTGGCCATGGCATCCGTGAGCCGATTGCTGCGGGTCAAAAGGGAGTCCAGCCAGCGGAACACGTGCTGGTAGTTGCTGCGCAGCGTCGAATCGAGCAGTCGCGACGGCAGAACGATGAGCAGGATGAGGCCCGCCGCGATGCCCACGGCGCCGCCCACGGCGGCGGGGGCGAGATAGAAGGCATCCACCGTGCGCAGCGTCGACCCCACCACCGTGGGCTCGTCGAACGACGGGCCCGGCACCTGCACGTGGGCTGAGGCGAACGGGGGTTCGGGTTCCGTTGGCGAATACGAAGACGCCGGAGGTGCGACCGGGGGAGTCGCCACCGGTTGCTCCGTCGGTTCGGGTTCGGCGGGCTCCTCTGCAACCTCCGGCTCCACGGGCGCGGGTTCGACCACGTGTGGCGGTGGAGGCGGAGGTGGCGGGGGAGGGGGTGGCGGCGGAGGAGGCGGCGGGGGAGGCGTGACCTGCAGATCGAACGATCCCGATTCCACCTTCGCGCTCTGGGTGACGGTGAAGACGTGCGCACCGAGTGCGGTGATCGGGGGCCCTGAGCACGCCCACGCGCCGCCGGGTGCGGCTGGTGGTCCTGCGGCACACCATGGCGCGCCGTCGAGTTCGACGAAGATCGAGTCGCCGGTATCGGCCGTTCCCTCGGCGAGGTCGAACGCGTCGTACACGACACCACCATCGGGCGGTGAGGTGATGAGCAGCGGTGCTCCCTCGAGGGTGAAAGAGACCGCCGTCTCCACGCCGTTCTGAATCACCCGCAGGGTCTGGGGTCCGCCGCTCAGCCCCGTGATGTTGCAGGTCCAGTTCCACACACCTGCTTCGGCGGGGATGTCGCAGCGCACGGGAGTCGGGTCGGATTCGAGGTTCATGCGAATCGTGATGTCGAACAACTCGTCGGCCGTGCCCGTCGCGGTGAACTCGTTGCCGGGCACTGTCGAGCCCGGCCCGGGGTACGCGATGACTGGAGGCGCAGCGGATGCGGGCGGCCCTGGAGCGAGCGCGACTGCCGAAGCGAGGCCAGCGACGGCGAGCACGGGAGCGAGAACCGCAGCGCGGGCGCGGCGCACCCGTCGGCCTGGTCTCGTCACGACGCGTGGTCCCCCGGGGATATCGGCGAATGGTCTGGTCGCCATAGTAGTGGTGCGCCAGGCGAGGTGAAAGATGCTTAGAGCAATGGGTTGCTAGTTGCCGCGCTGCGGAAACCGGTGCGGCAGCCCCCGCAGCACCGGTGCGAGCGCCGCCAGCCGCGAACGCTCACCCTGCAGCGCCGCGAACTCTCGGTCGCGGCGCACCGCCGACACACCCGCGAGGAACAGCACCGGATCCACCGCGGGAATCGGCGACACATACGGCGCAGCCTCGTTCGCCAGCTCGCGGCTCACCCGGTCGCGCGTCGACGCGGTCAGCGAGCCCGCCTGCTTCAAGAACTGCGCGATGCGCCGGGCGAGGGAGTCGGGCATCCGTGCGACGTCCGCCGTCAGAGCCCACTCCATCAACTCGACCGGTACACCGAAGATCACCGTGTTGTCTTTCGGGGGCCTCTCGTTCTGCGCATACGTGCCCGCGAGAAAATCACCCAGGCGCTTCGCCTTCGGATTCAACAGACCCGTCAGGGCGGCCACACCGCCGAGCGACAGATAGATGTCGACAATGGCCATGAGCGACCGGATCGCCGCGTGCCGCAGCGTGATCGCCCCGCCGTCATCGCGCACAATGCGCGCACCGACGGCGAGCTTGCCGAGCGACTTGCCCTGCGTGAGCGTCTCGATGACCATCGGCAGCAGCACGAGACACGCCACGAGGCTCGCGAGGACCACCGGCCCGATGACCGCGTCGGGAATGAGGTCGGACACCCACGGCAGCGACAGCGCGAACACGATCGCCAACCACACGATGATGTACACGACCGCGTCGATGAGCGCCCCCGCGCCGCGCAGCACGAAGTCGGCTGGCCGCAGATCGAGGGCGACTGCCTCGCCCGTGATGAGCTCAGAATCATCAAGATCGACGGATGCTGCACCCGGCACCGACGTCATGTCTAGTATTCAATCAGATGGATCTCGACGCCTACACCGCCACCCACCGCGAGGACTGGGACCGCCTCGGTCGCCTCGTGGCCAAGAGGCACTTCACCGGGCCCGAAGCGGACGACCTCATCGACGGCTACCAGGCGGGCGCGGCCCAGCTGTCGGCGATCAAGGCCACCGCGGGCCAGTCGATCCCCGGTGACCGGCTCTCGCTCGTACTCTCGCGGGCACGGCTCCGGTTCACGGGCGCGGGCACGAACGCCCTCAGCAGCGTTGCCGAATTCTTCGTCTACTCGCTCCCGGCGGCGCTGTACCGCATCCGCTGGTTGAGTCTGTGGGTCACCCTCGCCTTCGTCGCGGTCGCTTTCATCTACGGCCTGTGGGCGCTGAATACGCCGGGCGTGCTCGCCAACTTCGGGTCGGCCGAGTTCCGGCGACAGATTGCGGAGGAAGACTTCGTGAACTACTACTCGGAGCACGGAATGGCGGAGTTCTCTGCCCTCGTCTGGACCAACAACGCCTGGATCGCCGCCCAGAGCATCGCCTTCGGCATCCTGGGCCTGTACGCGCCGTATGTGATCTTCACCAACGCGCAGAACATCGGCTACACGGGCGCTCTCATGTTCGCCCACGACCGGGGCGACATCTTCTTCCTCTACCTCGCCCCGCACGGGCAGCTCGAGCTGTACGCCATCTTCGTCGCGGGGGCGGCGGGCATGCGCATCTTCTGGTCGTGGGTGGCGCCGGGGGCGCGCACGCGGATGCAGGCGCTGGCCGAAGACGGAAGGGCCTTGTTCACTGTCGTCGTGGGTCTTGTTCTCGCGCTGCTCGTATCGGGGGTGATTGAGGGTTTCGTGACGCGGCAGGACTGGCCGTGGGTCATCAAGATCGGGATTGGGACTCTCGCGTTGGGCACTTTTCTCGCCTACCAGTGGTGGGTGGGGCGTCGAGCGGTGCTCGCGGGGGCGACGGGCGATCTGGGCGAGTTCGACAGTGGCGCGCGGCGAATCATCGCCGCCTGACCACAGATTCTCGCAATTCGTTATTTTTAGCTATTCATGATAGATTAGCCGTGTGCAGCAGGAACTCAACGATCAGCTTCGTGACGCCGGACTCCGCGTCACCTCGGGTCGCGTCGCGCTGCTCGAGAAGCTGCACGATCTGCCGCACTCTGACGCCGAGTCCCTCTTTCAAGCGCTGAAGCAGACCCTCCCCGGCCTCTCCGTGCAGTCCGTGCACAACGTGCTCGGCGACCTCACCACGGCGGGACTCATCCGCCGCATCCAGCCCGCCGGCTCGCCGGCTCGCTATGAGCGCCGCACGGGTGACAACCACCACCACCTCGT
>DAOMOV010000020.1:0-9486 GCA_035444505.1 Terrimesophilobacter sp. | reverse complement strand
CTGCACGGCCTGCGGCGCCATCACCGACGTCGACTGCGCCCACGGCGAGGCCCCCTGTCTCACCCCCGTCGACGCCGCGGGCTACACCGTCTCTGCCGCCGAAGTCACCTACTGGGGCCTGTGCCCCGTGTGCGCGGCATCCTGAATCACCACTTCACCACCACCGAGAACGACCCAAGGAGAACCATGACGATTCACACGACAACCCAATCCGGTGCGCCCATCCCCAGCGACGATCACTCGCTCACCACGGGACCCGACGGCATTACGGCACTGCACGATCGCTTCCTCGTCGAGAAGCTCGCCTCCTTCAACCGCGAGCGCGTGCCCGAGCGCAACCCGCACGCCAAGGGCGGCGGCGCGTTCGGCGAGTTCGTCGTCACCGAGGACGTCTCGCAGTACACGAAGGCCGCCGTGTTCCAGCCCGGCGTGACGAGCGAGATGCTGCTGCGCTTCTCCTCGGTCGCCGGCGAGCAGGGCTCGCCCGACACCTGGCGCGACGTGCGCGGCTTCGCCCTGAAGTTCTACACGACCGAGGGCAACTTCGACATCGTCGGCAACAACACGCCTGTCTTCTTCATCCGCGACGGAATCAAGTTCCCCGACTTCATCCACTCGCAGAAGCGGGTCGGCAACTCGGGGCTGCGCAACGCCGACATGCAGTGGGACTTCTGGACCCTCTCACCCGAGTCCTCCCACCAGGTCACCTACCTCATGGGTGACCGCGGACTGCCCGCCAGCTGGCGTCACCTCAACGGCTACAGCTCGCACACCTACCAGTGGATCAATGCCCAGGGCGAGCGATTCTGGGTGCAGTACCACTTCCTCTCCCGCCAGGGCGTCGAGGCGATGAGCCCCGCCGAGGCCGAGAAGCTCGCCGGCAGCGACGCCGACTACTACCGTCGCGACCTGTTCGAGGCGATCGCGAAGGGCGACTACCCGGTGTGGGACGTCTACGTGCAGGTCATGCCCTACGAGGAGGCCAAGACGTACCGTTTCAACCCCTTCGACATCACCAAGACGATCTCGAAGAAGGACTACCCCCGCATCAAGGTCGGGCATTTCACCCTGAACCGCAACCCGAAGAACTTCTTCGGCGAGATCGAGCAGGCCGCGTTCAGTCCCTCCAACCTCGTGCCAGGTACCGACATCAGCCCCGACAAGATGCTCATGGCTCGGGTGTTTTCCTACCCGGATGCCCAGCGCTACCGCATCGGCGCCAACTACAACCAGCTGCCGGTGAACCGCCCGCACGCGACCGAGGCGCGCAACTACCAGCACGAGGGTCAGATGCGCTTCGACTACAACGACCCGTCGATTCCCGTGTACACGCACAACTCGCTCGGCGGACCGCAGCCGGATGCCGCGGTCGCGGGTGAGGGCGGCTGGGAGACCGACGGCGAGCTGACCCGGGCCGCCGCAACCCTGCACGCCGAGGACGACGACTTCGGTCAGGCGGGAACCCTCTACCGCGAGGTCTTCGACGACGCCGCGCGCGAGCGCTTCCGGGCCGTGCTCGTGGGGCAGCGCGACTCGCTCACCCGCCCCGAGGTCATCGAGCGCTTCTACTGGTACTGGACCCAGGTCGATGCCGACCTCGGCGACGCACTCCGCGCCGCGCCGCCGGCATCCGGTGCCGATGCCGAGCCCGTGGGCGTGGGCGAGTAAACCCACAACACCATCCGTGAGGTGTCAGAAAGTGCGCTTCCCGTGCCGCGGGAACAGCATCTACTGACACCTCACGGCGCTTTATGGGACTCAGAGGCGGCCGGCGGCCTTGAGCGAGATGTAGCGATCCGCGACCGCCGGGGGCAGGTCTTCGGGGGAGCCCGTGACCACTTCGCCGCCCAGCTGTCGCACCGCCGCCGATACTCGGGCGATGTCGAGCAGTGCGCGCTCCGCCGCGGCCGCCCGGTAGACCTCATCGAGGTCGTTGCGACTCATGCTCGCCGAGATGACATCGGGGTCGGTCACCGACGCTACGAGCACCTCGTGGCTGCGCGTCAGCTGCGGCAGCACCGAGAGCAGGCCACGGGATGCGCCGGGCGCGTCGATCGATGTCGCGAGCACCACAAGGGCGCGTTGGGTCGTCACCGAGCGCACGAGGCCGGGCACGGCGGCCCAGTCCATCTCGATGAGTTCCGGCTCGATGGGGGCCATGGTGTTGACCATGCGGGAGAGCAGCTCAGCGCCGACCGCACCCTGTACGCGACCGCGCACTCGCCGGTCGTAGACGATCATGCTCACGTGGTCGCCGGCCCTGCTGGCCAGTGCCCCCAGCAGCAGGGTCGACTCGAACGCCGTGTCGATGCGCGGTTCGCCAGCAATGCGTGCCGCCGAGGTGCGCCCGCTGTCGATGATGACGACTACCCTGCGGTCCCGTTCGGGCCGCCACGTGCGCACGACAAGTTTCTGACCTCCGGCGGGGTCGATGCGGCGCGCCGTTGCCCGCCAGTCGATCGAGCGCACGTCGTCGCCGCGCACGTACTCGCGAAGACTGTCGAACTCGGTGCCCTGCCCGCGGATCATCACACTCGTGCGACCATCCAGCTCCCGCAGGCGGGCGAGGCGACTGGGCAGGTGCTTGCGTGAGCGGAACGGCGGCAGCACCATGATGCTTCCCGCGAGTCGAATCGTCGCCTGTCTTGCGGCGATCCGCAGCGGGCCGACCGAGCGAATCGTGACGTGCTCCGCGCGACGCTGGCCCCTGCGCACGGGGGTGAGTGTCGTCGTGATGGCGCGACGCTCACCGCCAGGCACACTGAGGGGCTGCCGGGTGGGTCTGGCTCCGGCTGAGGGCTGCCAGGCATCCCGAATCATTCCGTGGATGCGTCGATGGCCCTCGTTCGTGACGTACAGGGTCGAGGCGACGGTCTCACTCAGGCGCACGCGCCCCGGCAGCTCGCGTTCGAGGTGAACCTGCCTCGGTGATGCAGCGAGCATCAGATCGAGCACGGTCACGAGCGCGACGACGCCGAGCCAGACGAGCAACATCCACTCTTCGCCCACGACGGCGATCGGGATCACCCCGAAGAGAACGAGGGCGACGAACCAACCGGTGACAGCCATGATCGACCGAGCTACTGTGCGTGCGTCATCAGATCGGCACCTGCACCTGTTGCAGAACCGAGCGCAGAATCGTGTCGGCGCTGACCCCCTCGAGCTCTGCCTCGGGCCGCAGCAGGATGCGGTGTCGCCACACCGGGATCGCCATCGCCTGCACGTGGTCGGGTGTCACGCCGTCGGATCCGCTCAGCCACGCCCACGCCTTCGACGCCTGCAGGAGAGCGGTCGTGCCACGGGGGCTCACTCCGAGCTTCGCCGACGGGCTCTCGCGGGTTCCGCGCGCGAGGTCGACGATGTAGCCGATGACATCCTCACTGACCGAGACCTCGGCGACGGATGCCCGCGAACGGGCGAGCCCGTCGGCATCGAGCACGGGGGTCACCCCGGCGGCGGCGAGGTCGCGGGGGTTGAACCCGGCGGCGCTGCGGGCGAGAATCTGCAGTTCGGCATCGCGCGGGGGCAGGTCGAGAACGAGTTTGAGAAGGAACCGGTCGAGTTGGGCCTCGGGCAACTGGTAGGTGCCCTCGTACTCGATGGGGTTCTGGGTCGCGGCGACCAAAAAGGGTTCCGGCAGCGGGCGCGTGACACCGTCGACCGAGACCTGGCGCTCTTCCATGGCTTCGAGGAGGGCGGACTGCGTCTTCGGCGGGGTGCGGTTGATCTCGTCGGCGAGCAGGATGTTCGTGAAGACAGGGCCGGGGCGAAACTCGAACTCACCGGCCTTGGTGTCGAACACGAGCGAGCCGGTGAGGTCGCCGGGCATGAGGTCGGGGGTGAACTGCACGCGTTTCGTGTCGAGTTGCAGGGAGCGGCTGAGGGTGCGCACGAGCAGGGTCTTGGCAACGCCGGGCACGCCCTCGAGGAGCACGTGGCCGCCCGCGAGCAGGGCGATGAGCAGGCCGGTGACGGCGCCGTCCTGCCCGACGACCGCTTTGCCCACTTCGGTGCGCACGCGCGCAAACTGTTCACGGAGTTCTTGGGTCATCTGATCATTCTCCTTGGGCTGAGGGGTGGGTCGTAGCTTTTTCGGTGGCGCGCTCCAATTGGAGCAGGCTGTCGGACAGTCTCATGAGGTCGGCGTCACCGTGGGGGGTGGAGTCGACGAGCACGCCGCGCACGTAGTGCTCATCGAATCCGGTGTTCGCGACGACACGGTAGATGACGTCGTCGACGGTCGCGGATCGGCCGAGCCCGCTGAGGGCGGCGAGGCGGGCGATGGCGCCGACCCGCAGCGTGTCGAGCGCGTGGAGTCGTGCGCTCGATTTCTGGTACAGGCGGGCACGGCCCTCCGTGGTCTCGCTTGCACGCACGGTGACCGGCAGGTTCTCGATGACGAGGGGGCCGAAGCGGCGACCCTTCCACACCGCGAGGGCGACGATTGCGAATCCGAGGAGCACGATTGCGGCACTCACCCACGCGGGGGTGAGTTCGCCGATCGTGGGGGCGCCGGGTATGGCGGCGTCGGTGATGTTGGCCTCGTACCAGACGAGCTCGTCGCTCGTGCCCAGCAGCCACAGTGCGAGGGCGGCATTCCCGGCAACCCCGATGCCTTCGTTGCTGAAGGCGCGCTCGGTGCCGATCACGGTGATCGTCGTGTTCTCCCGCTGGAACTGGATGAGCGAGGCGACGTCCTGACCGCTGTCGTAGCATGCGGTCGCTCCAGGGAGTTCGCCGATGAGTCGGTACCCGAAGCCGTCACCGGTGATGTTCCCCGCTGCGCGCGCGGCGGGCAGGTCGCAGTCGGGGGTGAGCAGCCCGTCGACCTGGCCGCCGGGGGAGACTTCGTCGACGAAGCCGTCGAGCTGGTTGAAGGTGGGGGTCATGACGATCATCGCGGTGGTGCGGTGGTCGAGGGATGCGAGCTGCTGGCCCGTGAGAACGCCCAGGTTGTCGACGACGAAGAGGGATGCCTCGGCACCGCCGCCGAGGGCCTCCCGCGCTTCGACGAGGCTGCGGGCGTGGGTCACGGCGACCCCCTGGGAGCGCAGCACTTCGGCGAGCGCCATGGCTCCCTGGGGTGCGGCATTGTCGGGGGCGAGTGGTGCACCGCCAACACCCGCTCCACGGGTGAGGAGCGTGAGGATGAGTACGATGAGCAGCGCGACGCCGAGCATGGAGATCCAGAACACCCATTTGCGCAGCGTGCGCCGCACGGTGGGCGTGATGGTCTCTTGGGTCGTTGTCACGCGCGTGCCCGTTCGAGTCGACGTGACAGTATCGGTGCCGTGGCTTCGAGGTTGCGGTCGAGATCGATGAGCTGCTCGAAGTTCGCCTCGGTTCCCGCCGCATCGAGGTAGCGCACGTCATCGAACGTGGTGGCGGCGTGCCGCAGCGCGGTGGCGTGTTCGGGGAACGCCGTCGTCGCCTGGCGGGAGAACGCCTGCGCGGTGGTACCGGGCGTCGGGGTGAAGACGGTGCGCTCCTGAAGCGACCTGGCAATGGCGCGGAACTGCTCCTCGATGGCCGTATCCCAGTCGTGGGCATTCGCCGCTGAGCGTGCGGAGGCGCGCAGTTGGGCGGCGCTGCGGTGCTCATCGACTCCGAAAAGGGGGCCGGTGACGGCGCTGAGCCGGCGCATCCGCGGTACACCGAAGATGAGGAGCGCGCCGATGAGAAGCACCGCAACCACGGTGATGAGCAGTGTCGTGAGACCGAACTCGACGCCGGGCCCATCGAGGGTGAGATTGGAGAGCCAGTCCCACACCGCACCGGCGAGGATGTCGAACCAGGTGGGTTGGGCGGCAGCGTACTGTGGTTTGCTGAGCTCATCGAGAAGGAGCCGCCTCGCCTCCTCGGAGTCCGGTTCGACGGGGGCATCGAATCGGGCCACGTGCCGTGCCGTCTCGGCAGCGAAACGACTCAGCACCGCGATGGTCGATTCGAGAGCCCCGGTCATAACCAGGGCGAGTCGTTGTCGGGCTGCAGGCTCGACCAGGTGGGCTGCGCAGCTTGCTCCGGGTGGGTTCGGAACGGGTCGGGCTGGTGGGCGGCACCGGTCTGCCGTTCTTCGATGAACCGGATGAGCTCGAGATCGAGCCCTTCCTTGCGGATGCGCAGGTCGAGGTACACGAGCGCGGGTGTCGCCGATTGCACCACCGCGCCGAGGGCGCCGACGGCGATCGTGATGACATAGCTGATGACCGTGAGAATGACGCTGACGGTGATCGCCGTGCTCGAATCACCGGTGTTGGGGTCAACGAGTGCGAGGGAGAGCCCGGCGATGAGCGAGAGCGGGGCGCTGACGAACTGGATCGCGAAACTGATGATGAGGGCGACGAGCGCTTGAACGCCGAAGGTGCGCCAGAAGTGGCCGTCGATGAGCGACCACGAGCGGGCGACGGACGCGCGGATCGTGGCCCTCTCGAGCACCATGACACTGGGCACGAGGGAGACCTTCGTGCCCAACCAGACGAAGAGCACCACGAGGCCGATCCCGCCGAGTATTCCGACGAGGGTACCCAGGATGGCACCACCGACACCACCGATGATGACGCCGAAGACGACGGCGATGAACACGAGGGCGATGAGGGCGACGGTACCGACCGCGACGAGGATGAACGCCCAGCCGATGAGCGCCCACATGCGGCCCTTCACCCTGCCGAGAAGCTGGCGCAGCGTGAGCTTCTCGCCGAGAGTCGCGCGGGCGACTTCGACAACGAGAATGCCCTGCAGTATCGCGGTGCCGATGATGGAGAGCATCATGGGCACGATCGTGGCGAGAAGCACCGCGGCCATGGTGCCGGCCAGTATCGTGTCGACGTCGCCTGAATCCGCAGTCGTCAATCGTTGAATCGAAGACCACGTGACGAGTCCCGCGATGATCGCCGTCGCGACAACGGTGACCCCGTAGACGATGAGTGCAGCGCCGTAGGTGGGTTTCGGGTTGCGTCTGAGCGTGCGGAACGCGGCACCGAGAATCTCGCTGAACTGCAGAGGCCGCAGCGGAACGAGCCCCGGCTTCGGTGGCGGGGTCCATCCTTGAGCGCCTGCAGGAGCGCCAGAGGCACTCGGCGTGCCGGGGCCAGCCTCAGGCACACCCGCGGTTCCTTGAGGAGCCCCCGGGGCAGCGGCACCAGGCGCCCCACCGAAGGGTGACGCGGGGGTCGGATGCGAGGGGTCGACGGGTGGTTGCCAGCTCTGGTCGTCAGACACGCGTTCGATCTCCCTCACCGTTGGCCCGCTGGGCGGTTCCCGCCAATAGTTTCACACTCGACTACTCTTTTGCTAAGCCGCACGTACCCGCGGTACAGCCCACGAAGTACAGGTAGAACATGACATCCCGAATCCTCGTCGTCGACGATGACACCGCACTCGCGGAGATGATCGGCATTGTGCTGCGCACCGACGGCTTCGACCCCGTATTCTGCGCGGACGGAACCGGCGCGCTCGCCGCATTCAAATCATCCAGACCCGACCTCGTGCTCCTCGACCTCATGCTGCCCGGCAAGAGCGGAATCGAGGTGTGCACCGAGATCCGGGCCGAGTCCGGTGTGCCCATCATCATGCTCACCGCGAAATCAGACACCACGGATGTTGTGCGCGGGCTGGAGAGCGGCGCTGATGACTACGTCGTCAAGCCGTTCAACCCCAAAGAACTCGTCGCCCGCATCCGCACCCGCCTGCGCCCCACCCCGCAGTCCACGATCGACTCGCTCACGATCGCAGACCTCGTCATCGACGTGACCGGCCACGAGGTGCGCCGAGGTGACACCAAGATCAACCTCACCCCCCTCGAATTCGAACTGCTCCTCGCCCTCGCCTCCAAACCACAACAGGTGTTCACCCGCGAAATGCTGCTCGAACAGGTGTGGGGCTACCACTACAAGGCCGACACGAGGCTCGTCAACGTTCACGTTCAGCGACTCCGCGCCAAGATCGAGGAAGACCCTGACAGCCCCACCATCGTGACGACCGTGCGCGGGGTCGGTTACCGTGCAGGTAACGGCTCTTAGCGCACTCACGAGACTGCGATTCCGGTCGATCCTCGACCGAATCGTGCGGTTCTGGCGCGCCTCGCTCCAGTGGCGGACCGTCGCCGTCACCATCGTGCTCTCCAGCCTCGCCGTCACGATCGTGGCGAGCTACATGTCGGTGAGCATCGGCAACAACCTGTTCACGTCACGGCTCGACGGAATCCTCGCCGAATCGTCCCGCGCAACCCAGCTCGCCCAGTCCATCTTCGAAAGCGACCTCGGCATCGCCGACGCCACCCGAACCGATCTGGAGAGCCTCGGCAATTCCGTGAACACCGCCATCCGCGGCTCCACCACGAGCCCCGGTGGCATCGGCGTCGCCCTCATGCGCACCCCGGGACAATCGACCTCCGTCATCATGCAGCCCTCCTCGACCTTTGGGTTCCCTGAGCAGGTCGTCACCCAGGAGCTGAGAGAGTCGGTCTCAGCCAACGTCCCCGCCGACCGAGTGTGGTGGCAATCGGTTCAGCTCGCCGACTCATCGCCAGGCGTCGCGGTCGGGTCCCTCCTCACCGTGCCCAACGCGGGGTACTACGAGCTCTACCTCGTCTACGACCTCGGCGACACCCAGCAGACCCTGACTTTCGTGCAGCAGACCCTCACGATCGGCGCCGCCATCCTCGTGCTCCTCATTGCGGGTGTCGCCTACGTCGTCGCGCGACTTGTCGTCGGCCCCGTGCGTGTCGCCGCCGAAACCAGCCAGCGTCTCGCCGCCGGCGAGCTCGAGGTGCGCATCCCGGAGAAGGGCGAAGACGTGATCGCCACACTCGCCCGATCCTTCAACGACATGGCCGACAGCCTCCAGCGGCAGATCACGAGGCTTGCCGAGCTCTCCCGCGTGCAGCAGCGCTTCGTCGCCGACGTCTCCCACGAGCTTCGCACACCCCTCACGACCATCCGACTCGCCGGCGACGTGCTCTTCGACCAGCGTGAAGGATTCGAACCCGCCACCGCCCGCACCGCCGAGCTCCTCCACAACCAGGTGCAGCGCTTCGAAGTGCTCCTTGCCGACCTCCTCGAGGTGAGCCGCTACGACGCGGGCGCCATCGAGCTCGAACTCGAAGAGACCAACCTCGTGCGCCTCGTCGAGGAGCTGGTCGAATCCATGCGCCTCATCGCGAGTGAACGCGGCAGCGATCTGCGACTCGTTGCCGAGGGCGGCTATTCGCCTGTTGAGGTCGATGCACGCCGCATCCGCCGCATTTTGCGCAACCTCATCGGCAACGCCATCGAGCACGGGGAGTCGAAACCTATCGTCGTCACGATCGACAGCAACGAGACCGCTGTCGCGCTCACCGTGCAGGATCAGGGCGTCGGGATCGCCGCGGATCTCATCCCGCGCGTGTTTGACCGGTTCTGGCGAGCTGATCCGTCCCGGCAGCGCACTCTCGGCGGCACCGGTCTTGGTCTCGCCATCTCACTCGAAGACGCCTCTTTGCACGGCGGC
>DAOMOV010000019.1:3239-16298 GCA_035444505.1 Terrimesophilobacter sp. | reverse complement strand
GATCGGAAAACCGCCGGCGAGCCCCTTCGCGACCGCGATCGCATCCGGAACCACGCCGAACTGCTCGAAGGCGAACCAGGTTCCTGTGCGCCCGATGCCGGTCTGAATCTCATCGAGGATGAGCAGCGCGCCGTGCTGGGTCGTCAGTTCGCGGGCCCGCTCGATGAAACCCGCAGGCAGATCGACGACGCCCGCCTCACCTTGGATCGGCTCGAAGAGCACCGCGGCGACGGAGTCATCCATGGCCTCCTCCAGCGCTGCCACGGTCGGCTCGATGTGCTCGACGCCCGGCACGAGCGGGGTGAAGCTCTCCTGCAGAGCGGGCTGCCCGGTGAGCGAGAGCGCCCCCATGGTGCGCCCGTGGAACGAGCCCTTCAGGGTGAGAATGCGCGAGCGCGAACCAGCACCGCCCAGGCGCGCGAGCTTGAACGCCGCCTCGATCGCCTCCGCTCCCGAGTTGCCGAAGATGACCCGCCCCTGCTCGCCGGCTCCGCTGATGCTGCAGAGGCGCTCCGCCAGCTCGAGTTGGGGGCGCGTTGCGAAGTAGTTCGACACGTGCGCGAGCCGCGCCGCCTGCTCGCTCACCGCCCTCACGAACACGGGGTGCGCGTGACCGAGCGAGTTGACGGCGATGCCGCCGAGGAAGTCGAGGTACTTCTTTCCGTCGACGTCCCACACATACGCGCCCTCACCGCGATCCAAGAACGCGAGGGGCGTCGCGAACGTGCCCATCATGGCGGCGTGAAAGCGGTCATTCAAGGTGTCACTCATTCTTGGGTGCTCCGGTCGGTCGTGCTGTGGTTGCGGTTATCGGGTGTGATCGTCGTGCCGCTCGCCTCGGCCCCCTCGCGAGTGAGCGGATGCGCCAGTCGCCCGTCGATGATGCGGGCACGAGCGACGCCCCCGTCGAGGGCGGTGAGGCACGCCGCGGTCTTCGGGATCATGCCCGACTCCAGCGTCGGTGCGAGCTCTCGCAGCCCTGCTGCGGTGAGCTCGGACACAAGCGAATCGGCCTCGGGCCAGTTGCGGTACAAACCCGCGACGTCGGTCAGCACAACAAGCTCGTCGGCACGCACAGCGACCGCCACCGACGCCGCCAGTGAATCAGCGTTCACGTTGAGCACCGCGCCCGCCGCATCGAGCGCACTCGCCGACACCACCGGGATCTCGCCCGCAGTCAGGGCATCCATCAGCGGTTCTGCGTCAACTTCGGTGACCTCCCCCACCTCGCCAAGGTCCACCTGAACGCCATCGACGATCGTCCCCCGTCTCTCGGCAACGAACAGCCCCGCGAGCCCCGAGAAGTGACGCGCCGCACCCCCCACACGAGCAATCAGAGACGTCAGGTCAGCGCCGATCTCGGTCAGCACATCACGCACGATCAGGGCGGCATCCGTGCTCGTGAAGCGCAGGCCGCCGCGGAACTCGCTCTCGATACCCTGCGCCTCCAGTGCCGCGGAGATCTGCGGGCCGCCGCCGTGGGTGACCACCACGCGGTCGCCGCGCTGGTGCAGTGCAACGATGTCTTCGGCGAACGCTTCCGCGAGCGCGTCATCGACCATGGCGTTGCCGCCGAACTTCACCACGATCGTGCGCGTCACGGTCATCAGCTCGAGTACGCGCTGTTCTCGTGCACGTAGTCGTGCGTGAGGTCGTTGGTGAACACCGTCGCCTCCGCCTCACCCGCGTGCAGGTCGATGAGGAGGTCGAGCGCGCGGGGCGTCAGGTCTACCCGGTCGCGGGGCTCATCGGGCACGCCCGCCGCGCACACGCGCACGCCGTTCATCGACACGTCAACCCGGTACGGGTCGAACTCGGCCGAGGTGGTGCCGATCGCGGCGAGCACGCGCCCCCAGTTCGGGTCATTGCCGAACACGGCCGCCTTGAACAGGTTGTTGCGGGCCACCGAACGGCCCACCTCGACCGCGTCGTCCTCGCTCACCGCACCGACCACGCGAATGTTGATGTCGTGGGAGGCGCCCTCGGCATCCGCTTGCAGCTGCTTCGCCAGGTCAAGGCACACCTGGGTGAGCGCTGCCCCGAAGTCGGCCGCGGTGGGGCGGATGCCCGATGCCCCCGACGCGAGCAGGGTCACCTGGTCGTTGGTCGACATGCAGCCATCGGAATCGAGCCGATCGAAGCTCACACGCGTCGCCTCGCGCAGCGCGCGGTCGAGTTCGGACGCGTCGAGCTCAGCATCGGTCGTGAGAACGACGAGCATCGTTGCGAGTCCCGGTGCGAGCATGCCCGCGCCCTTGGCCATGGCGCCGATCGTCCAGCCGTCGCGCGCAGCGGTCGCGGTCTTCGGCACGGTATCTGTCGTCATGATGGCGCCGGCAGCGTCATCGCCACCCGTGCGGCTCAGCGCGGCCGCAGCATCCTGCACTCCCGCGAGGAGTCGCTCGCGGGGCAGCGGGTCGCCGATGAGGCCCGTCGAGCACACGAGCACATCGCCTGCTGAAACTCCGAGCTGGGCTGCCACCTGCTCGGCCGTCGCGTGGGTCGTCTGAAACCCCTCTGCTCCCGTGAAGCAATTGGCCCCGCCCGAGTTGAGCACGATCGCGCTCACGACACCGTCGGCGATGACCTGCTGCGACCACAGAATGGGGTTCGCCTTGGCCCGGTTGCTCGTGAACACCGCGGCTGCTGCTGCGAGGGGCCCACGGTTGACGACAAGGGCCAGGTCGAGACCGCCCGACGTCTTGAGTCCTGCCGCGACACCGCTCGCCTCGAACCCGGCGGGCGCGGTCACCGTCACGGGGCGACCCCGTTGATGGTCAAACCCAGTTCTTCGGGCAGCCCCAGGGCGAGGTTCGCGCTCTGAACCGCTGCCCCCGCGGTGCCCTTGGTGAGGTTGTCGATCGCGGTGATCGTCACGACCCGGCCGGCTGCCTCATCGACAGCGAAGCCCACGAGCGCGGTGTTCGCACCGACGACACTCGACGACGAGGGGAACTGGCCGTGCTCGAGCAGCCGCACGAACGGTTCCTCGCGGTAGGCGCTCTCCCACGCCGCACGCGCTTCGTCAGGGGAGATGCCCGGTGCGAGCCTCGCGGTCGACGTCGCGAGAATGCCGCGCGACATCGGCACGAGCACAGGCGTGAACGAGATCGACACGTTGCGGCCGCCCGCGACGGCAAGATTCTGCCGGATCTCGGGAACGTGCCGGTGCACACCCCCCACCGCGTACGCGCTCGCCGAGCCCATGATCTCGCTCGCCAGAAGGTTCGACTTGAGCGCCCGGCCCGCACCCGAGGTGCCCACGGCGAGCACGGCGACGAGGTCGTCAGCCATGATCGCTCCCGAGCGGATGCCCGGGGCAAGACCCAGCGTCACCGCCGTCACATTGCACCCCGGCACTGCGATGCGGCGAGCGCCATCGAGCAGCTCGCGCTGGCTCACCCCGTCTGCCCGCACCAGCTCGGGGAGGCCGTAGGTCCAGGCGCCGTGGTAGTCGCCGCCGTAGAACCTCTCCCAGTCCCCCGCGCTCGTCAACCGGTGGTCCGCCCCGCAATCCACCACGAGCGCGCGCTCCGAAAGACCCGCTGTGAGAGCACCCGACTGGCCGTGCGGCAACGCGACAAAGATCACATCGTGGGCGACCAAGGCATCCGGTGTCGTCTCGACAAACGACATGTCGGCGTAGTCGAGCAAGTGCGGATGCACCGCCGTCACCCGCTCTCCCGCGTTGCTGAACGCCGTGACCGTGCGCACCTCGAACTCGGGATGACCCGCCAGCAGACGCAGCAGTTCACCCCCCGCATAACCACTCGCTCCCGCGACCGCCACCGAAAAAGCCATGCGACTAGCCTAAGGCCGCGCGGGGGACGGTAAAGTTGACGGGTAATCCGTGCATGAGGCACGGATCGGTACCAAATGAAAGCAGGACCATGTTCGAGGAACTCCTGAAGCAGATTCCCGTCGGAGACATCGCCAAGCAGCTCGGTGTCGACAAGTCCGACGCCAAGGGAGCGATCGAGCAGATCCTCCCCTCCCTCATTGGCGGTATGGCTGTCAACGCCCAGGACGAGAAGGGCGCCAAGAGCCTCGCGAAAGCACTCGGCCAGCACGAAGGCAAGCACGACAGCCTGGACGACATCGACATCGAAGACGGCGCGCGCATCGTCAAGCACGTCTTCGGCGACAAAGAGAACGACGTCGTTGCCGCAGCGGCGCTCAACGCCAAGGGTGGCGGAGGCGATCTCATCAGCAAGATCCTGCCCATCGTCGCCCCCATCGCTCTCGCCTGGCTCGCCAGCAAATTCTTCGGTGGCAAGGATGAGCCCGCCAAGAAGGAAGCCCAGGAAACCGGTGGTGGCCTCGGCGACATGCTCGGCGGCCTCGTCGGCGGTCTCCTCGGCGGAGGGTCCGGATCCAGCTCCGGCGGCGGAGATATGCTGGGCGACCTGCTCGGCGGGTTCCTCGGCGGCAAGAAGTAGCACCACCCGCCCCACTGCGCTATTCGCGCAGTTGGGCACCACACTTCGCGGCGGCGGAAGCAACACCGGCCAGCTTGGCCTCGGTGGCTTCCGCCGCCGTCAGTGTGCGGTCGAACGCACGGAACCGGAGCCCGAACGTGAGCGACTTCGTGCCCGTATCGAGCCCCGTGCCCCGATAGTCATCGACAAGCTCTGCGTGCTCGAGCAGTTCCCCCGCGCCCGCCGTGAACGCCTCGAGCACGGTAGCCGCTGGGATGCCAACGGGAACGACGAGAGAAACGTCCTGGGTCGCAGCGGGCAGAGTGCCGAAAGCATGTGCCGCAACCTCGCGCGGTGCCAGCTCGATCGCCCGATCCAGATCCAACTCCACCACCGCTGCCCGGCCCGGCAGGTCGAGCTCGGCGGCCAGCGACGGCAGAACCTCGCCCACGAAACCGACGACCTCGCCGCCAACCGACAGGCTCGCCGTGCGCCCGGGGTGCATTCCTTTGTGCTGTGACGCGGCCAAGTCCAGCGTCACTCCGAGCGCGGCACCGACCTGCGCGGCTGCGTCCACGGCGTGAGCGAAGCCGAACTCGACCGCATCGAGTCCAGGCTGCTTGCGCACCGCACCGCCCAGCAGCAGAACCGCCACGTGACGCGGCTGGTGCGGCAGGGACGCCTCGAGTTTCGCGAGCACAGCATCCGAGGGTCTGCTTGTTCCCGACGGGATCGGGTCAGACGCCACCACGGGCGAAGCGGTCGGCAGGAAGACGCTGCCAATCTCGAACAGCGAGAGGTCGACAAAGCCGCGCGCGAGGTTGCGCTGCGCCGTGGCCACCAGCCCGGGAATGAGAGACCGCCGCAGAGCGGGTGCGGCACCGTCGAGCGGGTTCGCCAGCTCGATCGTCGGTGCGGGCTCGCTGAACTGCTCGATCTGTTCGATCGAGAAGAACGGGTAGGAGATGACCTCGGTGTGTCCGTTGGCGGCGAGTGTGTTCGCGACGGAGCGGCGCAGGCGCTGCTCGCGCGTGAGCCCACGCCCGGGAGGAGCTGTCGGGAGGGTCGCCGGGATGCGGTCGTACCCGACAATGCGCGCGACCTCCTCTGCCAGATCGGGCTGGGTGAGCAGATCGGGTCGCCACGTGGGAGGCGACACCGAGAACCCATCTTTCGCGGATGTCACCGTGGCGCCGATCATGGTGAGCGCGTCGACGGTCTCAGCATCGGTGATGCCTGCGCCGACGAGAGAGTCGACGAAACCGGTCGACAGCACGATCACGCCGGGTTCGTCGAAACTTCCGACAACTGACACCTCGGGGTCTGCGACACCACCGGCAAGCTCCACGAGCAGCTGCGCGACTCGGTTCGCGGCGGGAACCGCGACCGCGGGATCAACCCCCCGCTCGAAACGCTTCGAGGCCTCGCTCCACAGCTTGTGGCGCCTGGCCGTGCGGGCAACCGTGACCGCCTCGAAGTTGGCGGCTTCAACGAGAACGTTCACGGTGCTCTCGTTGATCTCGGTCGTCGCACCACCCATGACACCGGCCATGCCGATCGGCCCGGACTCGTCGGTGATGAGCAGGTCCTCGGTCTCGAGGGTGCGCTGCTTGTCGTCCAGAGTGGTGAGCTTCTCGCCCCTCTTGGCGCGACGCACGGTGATGCCGCCCTGCACGCGGTCGAGGTCGTAGCAGTGGATGGGCTGACCCAGCTCGAGCATGACGTAGTTGGAGATGTCAACGGTGAGGCTGATCGAGCGGATGCCGGCCAGAGTCAGGCGGGAGACCATCCAGGGCGGCGTCGGCCGAGACGGGTCGATACCCCGCACGATTCGGGTCGCGAACAGGGTGCACCCAGGCTTGTCGTGAATTGGTGCGGTGTCGTCGAGGGCGACCGGGAAGACTTCGGGCGCGGAGGTCTCGATACGCGCATCGCCTTGCGATGCGCTACTCGACCGGCGGGAATCCTCGTCCGCTGGTCGAGTGGGTCGCACAGCGACCGCATCGAGACCATGCGCAACGAGTGCAGGATCGCGGAACGCGATCCCCGTCGAGTGCGAGTACTCGCGCGCGATGCCGCGGATGGAGAGGGCGTAGCCGCGATCGGGGGTGACGTTGACCTCGATGGCCCAGTCGTCGAGTCCGAGGAGGGCGATGGCGTCGGTGCCGGGCTCGGGGTCGAGCCCGAGTTCGGCGAGGCGGAGGATGCCGTCGTGCTCGTCGCCGAGGCCGAGCTCGCGGGCCGAGGCGATCATGCCGTCGGAGACGTGCCCGTAGGTCTTGCGGGCGGAGATGGGGAAGGGGCCGGGAAGCACGGCACCGGGGAGGCTGACGACGACCTTGTCGCCGACGTGGAAGTTGTGGGCGCCGCAGACGATTCCACGGGGCTCGGCCTCCCCGACGTCGACCTGCACCCAGCGGATGGTCTTGCCGTTGCTCTGCGGTTCGTCGACGTAGTCCAGTACCTGGCCGACGACGACGGGCCCGGTGATATCGAAGCCGTGGTGGTCTTCTTCTTCGAGCCCGACCCGCACGAGGGCGGCGTGGAGCTCGTCGGGGGTGAGGTTCTCAGGAGCGTCGACGTATTCGCGCAGCCAGCTGACGGGGACGCGCACTCAGATCACCATTCCGAACTGCTGGGAGAAGCGCACGTCGCCCTCGATCATGTCGCGCATGTCCGCCAGTTCGTTGCGGAACATGAGGGTGCGCTCGATGCCCATGCCGAAGGCGAAGCCCTGGTATTGGTCGGGGTCGACACCGGCGGCGCGGAGCACGTTCTGATTGACCATGCCGCATCCGCCCCATTCGACCCAGCGCGCGCCGCCTCTGGCGCCGGGGTGCCAGACATCCATCTCGGCGCTGGGTTCGGTGAAGGGGAAGAAGTTGGGGCGCAAACGGATTCTGGCTTCGTCGCCGAACATGAGCCGGGCGAAGTGTTCGAGGGTTCCGCGCAGGTGAGCCATGGTGAGGCCCTTGTCGATCGCGATGCCTTCGACCTGGTGGAATGCGGGCAGGTGGGTGGCGTCGAGTTCGTCTTTGCGGAACACCTTGCCGGGCGCGACGACGTAGACGGGCAGCTCGCGTTCGAGGAGGCTGCGGATCTGCACGTTGGAGGTCTGTGACCGCAGCACGAGCTGGGACCCTTCGGGCTCGACGAAGAGGGTGTCCTGCATCGTGCGGGCGGGGTGATCACCGTCGGTGTTGAGGGCGTCGAAGTTGAACCATTCGTGTTCGAGTTCGGGGCCTTCGGCGATTTCCCAGCCCATGCCGATGAAGATGTCGCCGATGTGCTCCATGAGCAGGGCGAGCGGATGCCGCGCCCCTGGGCTCCAGCGGCGTGCGACCGCGGTGACGTCGATCGTTTCTTGTTCGAGCCGGGCGGCCTCTTCGGCAAGGGCGAGCTGCTCTTCACGTTCGGCGATGGCGGCGTTCACCCGGGTGCGTGCCTGACCGACGAGTTTTCCGGCGGCGGCTTTCTGCTCCGGCGCGACGTCGCGCAGTGTGGCGTTGAGTCGCGCGAGTGTGGAGCCTTCGCCGGCGTGGGCGGTGCGGACGGCTTTCAATTCGCTGACGGTCGTCGCGGCGGTTATCGCCGCAAGCGCAGCCTCGGTAGCCTGTGCGACCGACTCGTCGGTGATGGTGAGGGAGTCAGACACGAGACCCAAGTTTAGTGGGGTGGATCGGGCGGCCCGAATCCTTGCTTGGGAAGTGTGATCGCCCGCGTGCCCTCTTCGCCGATCTGCCTGGGGGTGTTCGGCAGCGCTTTGCCGAGCTTGGGTCCGCTGCGGCGAGCGACCCACCGCGCGACCCAGGAGAGTGCGAGGTTCATGAGCAGGTAGATGACGAGTCCGACGGCGAAGATCGTGAACAGGTAGCGGTTTCCGAGGAAGGCCTGCATGTTCTTGATCGTGCGGGAGAGTTCGTCGTAGCCGACGACGTACGCGAGCGAGGTGTCTTTGAGCAGCACCACGAGCTGCGCCAGGATGATCGGCAGCATCTGCCGGAACGCCTGTGGGAACTCGATGCTCATGCGGGTGCGCACGGGGCTGAGCCCCACCGCGAGACCCGCTTCGCGCTGCCCTTTCGGCAGTGACAGGATGCCGGCGCGCAGCGCCTCGCCGATGATCGCACCGTTGTAGAGGCCGAGGCCGAGAACACCCGCCCAGTACGCGCCCGTCGAGAAGACGAGGAAGACGAAGAAGATCATCAGCAGCACGGGCATGCCACGCAAGAATTCGAGCAGCACGACTGCGGGTACGCGAATCCAGGCGCTTCGGGCGGTGCGCACGAAGGAGAAGAAGATTCCGATGAGGATGGCGAGCACGGCGGCGACGCCCGCCATCGCGAGCGTGGCAAGCACACCATTGCCGAAGTTCTGCCAGACGAGGGGGTTCGCGAGCACGTCGGTGCGTGACGAGTCGAACATTCCCGGTGTCTCTTGGCCGTTCGCCGCGATGCGGGGCGCCGCGAGAACCGTCACCACCCAGTACACGAGAGCGGCGATGAGGATAAGGCTGACGGCGGAAGCCACCTGTGACCGGCGGCGCGTCTTCGGGCCTGGGCTGTCGTAGAGAACGCTCGCGCTCATCGCAGAACCCGCACCTTCTTCTCGATGGCCCCGGCGATGAGGCCGAGCGGCACGGTCACCGCAAGGTAGAGGGCCGCCGCGTACAGGAGCATGAGCAGCACCTGGTTGCCGTGGTCACGGGTGGCTTCGTTGGCGGCTTTGAAGAGCTCGTCGACAAAGAATGCACCGGCTACCGAGGTGTTCTTCGTGAGGGCGATGAAGACGTTGATGAGGGGCGGAACAACCATGCGGCCCGCCTGGGGAAGCACCACGAGCCCAACGGTTTGGCCGAAGCCGAGTCCGATGCTGCGAGCCGCTTCCGCCTGCCCGACCGGAACGCCGTTGATGCCCGAGCGCACCGCCTCGGCGACGAACGGGGAGGTGTACAGCGTGAGCCCGATCAGCGCGAGCGTGAAGAAGTCGAGCTTCGAACCAAGAATGGGGAGGACGAACGCGCAGAAGAACAGCACGAGCAGGAGTGGGATATTGCGAAAAATCTCGGTGTACACCGTCGCAAAGACACGCAGCGCAGGAACCGGCGAGATTCGCATTGCGGCGATGATCACGCCGATCACGAAGGCCCCCGCGCCAGAAATCGCCAACAGGATCAGCGTCTGTGTGAAGCCCTCCAGATAGAGCGGCGTGACGTCGATGATCGCGTCCACTCATCACCTCCTGCTTGGGTTGTTGTTCGGGTGTTCACCTGCTCGGGCGGATGCCGACCCGCGTGGTGCGAGCCGGCATCCGTCGTTCGAGCTAGTTGGTGTAGCGGTTGACTGCCGGCGGCTGCGGCGTGGCAAGCACGGTTCCGGCCGTGCTCTCCCATGCCGAGACCCAGCGTCCGTCAGCGTAGATCTCCTCGAGGAGGTCGTTGATCCACGAGCGGAACGCGTCATCATCGTGGCCGAGGCCGATGCCGTAGGGCTCTTCGGTGAACGGCTTGCTGATGACCTCGAACTCGCCAGGGTTCTGGTCGGCGAGGCCGGCCAGGATGACGTTGTCGGTGGTCACGGCGATAACCGTGCCATTGCGAAGCGGCTCAAGGCAGTTCGAGTAGGTGTCGGTGGTGATCAGGTTGACACCGTACTCGGCGATGTTCTTCTCCGAGGTGGAACCGGCAACACTGCAGACGTCCTTACCGGTAAGGTCGTCGGGACCGTTGATGCCCTCAGGGTTGCCCGCGAGGACGAGAATGTCCTGACCGGCGTTGTAGTACGGTCCGGCGAACGAGATCTTCTCCTTGCGGGTGTCGTTGATCGTGTACGTCGCGATGACGATGTCGACCTCACCGTTCTCGATGAACGGCTCGCGGTTGGCGCTGACAGTCTCGATCCAGTTGATGCCCGACTCGGGAATGCCAAGCTCGCTCGCGATGATCTTGCCGATCTCGACATCGAAGCCGACCGGCTTGCCGTCGAGGCCAACGAGGCCGAAGAGCGGCTGGTCGAACTTGGTGCCGATGGTGATCGAACCGGCCGCGTTGAGCGCCGCCATGGTGGTGCCCGCCTCGAACTCGGCCTCAGCCGGGGTCGTGGGGTCCGTACCGGGGTCGGTGCCGGGGTCGGCCGGGCCGGCACATGCCGACAGTGCCAGGGCACCCGCGAGTGCGAGACCCGAGATCATCAGACTCTTTTTGCTGAGCCTCATGTTTCCTCCTTGTGCTGTGTTTCTTAGCTCACCGATCAGTGAGTAAGGATTTTCGAGAGGAAGTCCTTCGCTCTCGGAGTCTGAGGGTTCGTGAAGAACTCTTCGGGGGTGGCCTCTTCGACGATCTCGCCATCGGCCATGAACAGCACCCGATCTGCGGCCTTGCGCGCGAAGCCCATCTCGTGGGTGACGACCACCATCGTCATGCCGTCGTGGGCGAGCTGGACCATGACATCCAGCACCTCCGAGATCATCTCGGGGTCGAGCGCCGATGTGGGCTCGTCGAGCAGGATGAGCTTCGGGTCCATCGCAAGCACCCGCGCGATCGCAACCCGCTGCTGCTGTCCGCCCGAGAGCTGGGACGGCATCTTTGACGCCTGGTTGGCGACCCCGACGCGGTCAAGGAGCTCCATGGCGCGCTTGTCGGCATCCGCCTTCGACTTCTTTCGAACCTGACGCGGCCCGAGCGTGACATTCTCGAGCACGGTCTTGTGGGCGAACAGGTTGAAGGACTGGAACACCATTCCGACGTCGGCGCGCAGCTTGGCGAGCGCCTTGCCCTCTTCGGGCAGCTTGACGCCATCGATGGTGATCGTTCCGCTGTCGATGGTCTCGAGGCGGTTGATGGCGCGGCACAGCGTCGACTTGCCCGACCCACTCGGGCCGATGACGACGACTACCTCACCACGGCCCACGGTCGTCGAAATGTCCTTGAGAACGTGCAGGTCGCCGTAGTGCTTATTGACCTGGTCGATGACGACGAGAGGTTCCCTTGTGTGCGCTGGCTCCATGCGTTCACCTTTCCACACGCGAACAGTTTCGGTAGGCAATCTGGCGTATCGTGATCGACGCGTGACCCGAACTGGACTCGAGCAGGTGAACTCCCCGTCGAGCCTCGCCAATTGCCACATGGTAGGCCACGTGCGGGATACCGGTCACCCTCCTTGAGCCATTCTTGAGGTACTCGGCTGGCCTCGGAACTCCCCGAAAGGGGTCAGCCTCGACGCTCCGAGTAGTATTCGATGGCTCCCGGATGCAGGTCGATCGGGTCCGTGAAGATGGCCTGACGCAGGTCGAGCAGATTCGCCGCGGGCACAGTCTGCCCGATCGCGGAACGTGAGTCGAACAGCACGCGGGTGACTTCGCGCACGAAGTCTGTTGACGCATCCTCTGCGACGAAGAGATAATTCGGCACCGTCATTGTCGACGTCGTTCCGGCGCGATTATAGGCCCCCGTGGGGAAGTCCGCGAGGCGATACACACCGTCGTGCAGGGCATTGATCGAATTGACCGTCTCCCCCTGTATCGACAGGAGTCGAATCGGCAACTCGGCGGAGACCTGCTCGACCCCGGGAGTCGGCAGCCCGCCCACCCAGAAGAATCCCTCGATGTCGCCGCGAGCGAGCGCCTCGATCGAGGCGTCGAGCCCGAGCTCGCGGTCAACGACGGAGTCAGACGAGAGACCGACCGCGTGCAGCACCCGTGTGGCGACCACGTTCACACCGGAGCCGCTCGCCCCCAGCGACACCACCCGACCCTCGAGGTCGACGATCTCCTCGATGTCGGAGTCCCCGCGCACCACGACGTGCACGTACTCGTCGTAGAGACGCGCGATCGCGAGGATCGGCACCGCCGAGGCGAACATTCCCGTACCCGCGATCGCGTCAGCCGCGGCGTCACCCTGGGCGAAGCCCATGACCGCCTGCCCTCGCCCGATCCGCAGCAGGTTGTCGACCGAGCCGCCCGACTCCTCGACGATCACTCTCGTGTCGAGTTCGTGCGAGAGCGCCTCCGCGAGGTGCGCCCCGTAGTTGTAGTAGACGCCCGCCGTACCGCCGCCCGCGATCACGTACTCCTGCTCGTAGCTGACCGAAGAGCACCCCCCCAGCCCGAGAACGCTCACCAGACCCACCGTGAGAACAGCTATCGCCCTCACCGCAGGGCCTCCGACAGCACCCCGCCGCGCTCCAGGGCCAGTGTGACCTCAAGCCCCCCACCCTCCGCAGCCGACACGCGCAACCGGCCACCCACCGATGTCATCAGGTCCGTGGCGATCGCCAGCCCCAAGCCTGAGCCCGGCGTGTTCTGATCCCCCGCGCTCCGCCAGAACCGATCCGTGATGCGGTCGAGTTCCTCCTCCACGACCCCCGGACCGTGATCTCGAACAACAATCGCGCACCCGGCTTCAGTGTCCGTGACAGCGAGTTCCACTGCCGACCCCGGATGGGTGAACTTCACCGCATTGTCGATCACGGCATCCAGCGCCCCCTCCACCGCCATGCCGTCGGTGATGCTCAGCACCGGCAGCTCCGACTCGAGTCGAAGAGTCACGCCCCGCTCCGACGCGACCTGCTGCCACGCCTCGACGCGGGCCTCGGTGAGGCGGGTCAGATCGACGGCGGCAAACGCCGCATCGCCCCCGCCGCCC